>NZ_QBLR01000266.1:0-4779 GCF_003070835.1 Halanaerobium sp.
GTTATTTACTCAACTTTACTTATCTGTATTCATTTTATGTTAATTCATAGTTATATAAAGTAAAATTGATTACATTTGAAAAAAACTCCACAGAATTTTGATCTCTGTGGAGTTAACTTATCATATTAGTAATTATTCTTCTGTATCTGTATTATCTGTTTCAATTTCTTCCTCAGCTTCAAGTTCAGCCTCTTCTGCAGCTTGAGCTTCCTCTGCTTCTCTGTCTATTTTTTCAACAATCCTGTCAAAACGAGCTTCTGCAATTTCTTCCGGGCTTAATTTTTCTTTTTCTTCCTTATCTTCAGCTTCATCTTCTAAAATATCATCATTAATTCTAGCTAAAGATACAACTTTATCATCTTCGCCAACATTAATTATTTTAACACCCATTGTATTTCTACCAGTAGTTGATATTTCAGCTGCTGGAACTCTAATAATAATACCATCCTGAGTTATAACCATCATTTCCAGGCTGTCGTCAACAATTCTGGCTGCAGCAAGCTTACCATTCTTCTCAGTAATATTGGCGGTAATTATACCTTTACCGGCTCTATTTTGAATTCTATAATCAGAAATTGGAGTCCGCTTACCATAACCATTTTCAGTAATTACCAGCAGTTCTTCTCCTGCAGAATCTATTCCCATATCAATTACCTGATCATCTTCTGCTAAATTAATTCCCTTTACTCCATAAGAATTTCTACCTACAGCACGAACATCCTTCTCACTAAAATGAATAGCTTTAGCTTTTTTAGTAATTAAAAATATATTTTCTTTTTCTTCAATAATTCTAACACCTATTAATTCATCATTTTCTCTTAAATTAACAGCAATTAAGCCAGTATAGTTTGTGTCATACTCATCTAATGATGTTTTTTTAATGAGACCATTTTTGGTAGCCATAATTAAATAGGCATCTTCCGGGAACTCTTTAACCGGGATAACTGCATTAATCTTTTCTTCTGCCTCTAATTCAAGCAGGTTAACAATAGCAGTACCTCTGGCCTGACGACCTGTTTCCGGTATCTGATACCCCTTTAATCTGTAAACTCTCCCCTGGTTGGTAAAGAATAAGAATTTATAATGAGTGGTGGTTGTAAAGATATTCTCCACAAAATCCTCTTCTTTGGTGCTAATTCCTATTACTCCTTTACCACCCCGGCGCTGACTACGGTATAAATCAAGCGGCATCCTCTTAATATATCCCTGATTGGTCATAGTAACCACAATCTGTTCTTCCTCAATTAGGTCCTCTAACTCAAGGTCTGTAGCTCTATTCATAATTGCAGTTCGGCGCTCATCATTATATTTATCTTTAATTGCTAAAATTTCTTCTTTAATAATTTCTAATAATTTTCCTTCATCTGCTAAAACAGATCTATAATATGTTATTTTTTCCTGTAAATCCTTATATTCCGTCTCTATCTTATCTCTTTCTAATCCGGTCAGGCTCTGCAGTCTCATTCTTAAAATAGCATTGGCCTGAGTCTCAGAAAGATCATAGTTCTCCATTAATTTAATTCTGGCTGTATCAACTTCATCAGCATTTTTAATCATTTCCACTATTTCATCAATATTAGCCAGGGCAATCCTGTAACCTTCTAGAATATGAGCTCTATCTAAAGCTTTATCCAGATCATACTGAGTTCGGCGTCTAATAACCTCTTTTTGATGTTCTAAGTAATGTTCTAAAATTTGTTTTAAGGATAAAACCTTTGGCTCTTTATCTACCAGAGCTATCATTATCACACTGAAGGTAACCTGAAGTCTGGAATGCTTATATAGCTGATTTAAAACTACTTTGGGAGTAGCTTCTCTTTTTAATTCAATTACTATTCTCATTCCATCGCGATCTGATTCATCCCTAATATCAGAAATTGCATCAAGTTTTTCATCCTTAACCAGCTCAGCAATTCTTTTGATTAAACGAGCCTTATTTACCTGATAGGGCAGTTCATCAACAATGATCTGCTTTCTATTTACAGATAAATCTTCAACTCTGGTTTTAGCTCTCACAGTTAATTTACCGCGCCCATTTTTATAGGCCTTATAGATGCTTCCTCGGCCCATAATCTGGCCACCTGTAGGAAAGTCAGGACCCTTAATAGTTCCCATTAATTCCTTGGTTGTAATTTCTGGATTATTGATCAATTTAATTACTCCATCAATTACTTCACCTAAATTATGAGGTGGAATACTGGTTGACATTCCAACTGCAATTCCTGAAGTACCATTAACTAATAAATTAGGAAATCTAGCTGGTAATACTTCCGGTTCTTCTAAAGAATCATCAAAGTTCGTTATAAAATCAACTGTCTCTTTATTGATATCAGTCATCATCTCAGAAGCAATAGGAGCCATTCTGGCCTCTGTATAACGCATAGCCGCTGCACTATCACCGTCAATCGAACCAAAGTTACCGTGACCATCTACCAGCATATAGCGGTAAGAAAAATCCTGAGCCATCCTAACCATCGTATCATAAACTGCTGTATCTCCATGAGGATGATACTTACCCAGTACTTCCCCGACTATACGAGCAGATTTTTTATGGGGTTTGGTATGGGTCATCCCCAGGTCATTTAAGGCATATAAAATTCTTCTGTGGACCGGCTTTAAACCATCTCTAACATCCGGTAGAGCTCTTCCTACAATTACACTCATTGAATAATCAAGATAGGAAGTTCTCATTTCTTTATCTATGTCAATTTTTTTAACTCTTGCTGCTTTTTGATCCAAAATATTTCACCAACCTTTATCTTATAATAAATTTATACATCAAGATTTTTAACTTCTCGGGCATGTTTTTGAATAAATTCACGTCTTGGAGCAACCTTGTCCCCCATTAAAATAGAGAAGGTCTCATCAGCCATAATTGCATCTTCTATATCTACCTGGAGTAAAATTCTATTATCTGGATCCATAGTAGTATCCCAGAGCTGAGAGGGATTCATCTCACCCAGACCCTTATATCTCTGCATGGAAACTCTGTCTTTTCCTATTTCCTCAAGCAGCTCCTTAAGTGCTTTATCATTGTAAACGTATTCTTCTCTTCTACCCTTTTTGACCTTATATAAAGGTGGTTGTGCAATATAGATATTTCCATTTTCTAATAAAGGGCGCATATACCGATAAAAGAAAGTTAAAAGTAAAGTTCTAATATGAGCACCATCCACATCGGCATCAGTCATAATAATAATTCGATCATAACGAATATTATTTAGATCAAACTCTTCTCCTACCCCTGTTCCAATAGCAGTAATCAGAGCTCTTATTTCATCATTATTTAAAATTTTATTTAATCGTGATTTTTCTACATTTAAAATTTTACCTTTAAGCGGCAAGATAGCCTGAAATTCTCTGTCCCGGCCCTGTTTAGCAGAACCACCGGCAGAGTCACCCTCAACAATATATACTTCTGTGTCATCAGCCTTACGTTTGGAACAGTCTGCAAGTTTTCCCGGTAGGGCTGTAGATGTTAGGGCACTTTTTCTTCTGGTTAAATCTCTGGCCTTACGGGCAGCTTTCCTTGCCTGAGCAGCACTGATCGCCTTATCAATAATTGCCTTACCTACTTTAGGATTTTCTTCTAAATATGTTTTCAAAAATGAAGAAACGGCAGAATCAACAAAACCCCGCATCTCACTGTTGCCGAGCTTGGTTTTAGTCTGGCCTTCAAACTGGGGCTCAGATAATTTAACACTAATTATGGCAATCATACCTTCTCTAATATCTTCACCTTTGAGGTTGTCATCCCCATCTTTTAAAATATTTTTGCTGCGGGCATAATCATTAAAAGTACGGGTAGTAGCTGATTTAAAACCACTCAGGTGAGTTCCACCCTCTTTGGTATTGATATTATTGGCAAAGGTATAAAGTGAGGTATTATATCCCTGGTGGTACATAATTGCAACCTCAATTGCACCTTCTTCACCTTCATCTTCTATGTAAATTGGTTCAGAAAGTATTGGTTTTTTGCTTTGAGTTAAATATTCAACAAAAGAAACTAAGCCACCATCAAAATGAAATTCTTCTTCTTCTAATTCTTCCTTGCGGGTATCAGTAATCTTGATAGTTGTTCCTTTATTTAAAAATGCTAACTCTTTTAAGCGCTGAGACAAGACTCTAAAATCAAAATCTATCTCCTCAAAAATCAGAGGATCAGGTTTGAATTCAATTGTAGTTCCAGTACAATCACTGTCACAGCTTCCTACTACCTGCAGCTCATGCTGAGGAATACCTCTCTCGTATTTCTGCTTATAAACCTTACCATCTTTCCAGGCAATCTCAACTTCCATCCACTCAGTGAGTGCATTTACAACTGAAACACCTACTCCGTGTAATCCACCTGAAACTTTATATCCCTCTCCACCAAATTTACCACCTGCATGAAGTGTTGTCATTACTACCTCTACCGCAGGTTTATCAACTTTAGGGTGGATTTCAACTGGGATTCCCCGGCCGTCATCCTGAACTTTAATTACATTGCCGGGCTTGATTTCAACTGAGATTTCTGTACAATAGCCAGCCATAGCTTCATCAATACTATTATCAACTACCTCATAGACTAAATGATGCAGCCCTTCTATACTTGTAGAACCAATGTACATCCCCGGTCTTTTTCGAACCGCTTCCAGTCCTTCTAGTACCTGTATATGTTCTGCTTCGTAATTACCTCTGTCCTTAATATCCATCAATATCCCCCATTTTCTTCTGTAAACTTATCAACTCTATCACCAAGTGTCTTAGATGAGATCATTGAAAGATAAATTGTCTCTC
>NZ_QBLR01000020.1:0-29561 GCF_003070835.1 Halanaerobium sp.
ATGATATAAGTGAAATTATTGCAGGCGATTATCAGACCGGAAAAAAGTTCAACGGTTCTTTCTGAATTAAAAGAGGCGGGTTTTCCGGCGGTAACTAAAATGGATGTTGCAGGAAGAGGTAAACAGCGAGGAGTTAAAGTTGGTAATATTCATTATGATGAACTACCAAAAGAACTTTTAATGATGGTTTTAGAAGATGAAGATAAAGATGATGTAATTAAGATAATAATGAAAACTGTTAGAAGTGGTAAAGAGGGCAGCTATGGAGATGGTAAAATATTCGTCAGTGATGTTGAGGAAGCATATACCATCAGCTCAAACAGTAAGGGCTTATAAAAATATTAATTGAAAATTAGAGAAGTCAAAAATATATTAACTATATGGATTCTTGTGGAGGTGAAAGATATGAAAGAGATCATGGCTGTAATTAGAATGAATAAAATTAACCAGACAAAAAAAGCTCTGGCGGTTCAGGGTTTTAATTCTCTAACCTGTGTAAAAGTTACTGGCAGGGGTAAAAAGAAAGTTAATTATGAGCTTATAGAAAAAATGCTTGAGGGAGAAGAAGAGATAATTAAATCCAAAGAAGTGACAGAATCGATTACTGAGGGTCATCGTCTGATACCAAAGAGACTGGTCATGACTGTAGTAAAAGATGAAGATGCTGAAAAAGTAGTTGAGACAATAATTGATGTAAATGAAACCGGAAATCCAGGAGATGGTAAGATTTTTATTTTACCGCTTGAAGATGCCTTTAGAGTAAGAACAGGTGAAAGCGGTAAAGCAGCAATATAGAAAAGAGGTGAAGATAATGAAAAATAATAATGCGGGGATTGAAGATGTTTTAGATGAAGTATTACAGTCATATCCCGCTAAATCAATGAAAAATAGAAAAGAACACATTCTGGTAAAAGAAAAGAAAAAAGGGAAGCATAAAATTAAAGCTAATACAAGAACTATTCCAGGAATAATTACCAATCGGGGTTGTGCTTATGCCGGTTGTCGAGGAGTTGTTTTGGGACCATTAAAAGATGTAGTTCAACTTGTACATGGACCAATTGGGTGTAGTTATTATGCCTGGGGAATGAGAAGACACCAGGGAATGGCAGCTGAGGGCGGCAAAAACTTTATTAATTACACTTTTTCTACAGATATGCAGGATTCTGATGTTGTTTTTGGAGGAGAAAGAAAACTAAAAGAAGCGATTAAAGAAGCAGTAGAAATTTTTAATCCTTCAACAATTATGATTACAGCTACCTGTCCTGTAGGTTTGATTGGTGATGATATTAATAGTATAGCCAGACAGGCAGAAGAAGAGTATGGAATTAAAGTCATGGCATTTAATTGTGAAGGTTATAAAGGTGTAAGCCAGTCAGCAGGTCATCATATTGCAAATAATAATATTATGTCTGATCTAGTTGGTATAGAAGATAAGGAACTTGAACATAAATATCCAATTAACCTGATGGGTGAATATAACATTGGGGGAGATGCTTTCGAGATAGAAAGAATTTTAGATAAAATTGGTTATGATATTGTAGCTTCATTTTCTGGTAATGGTACAGCAGATCAGATTAAGTATTCCCACGAAGCTGATCTTAATTTGGTACAGTGTCACCGTTCAATTAACTATATTGCAGAAATGTTTGAAGAGAAATATGGTATTCCCTGGTTAAAGGTTAACTTTTTAGGTGTGGATGCTACTATCAAATCTCTGCGTAATATGGCTGAATACTTTGATGATCCCGAGTTAAAAGAAAGAACAGAGAAAGTAATAGCTGAAGAGCTGGCTCAAATAGACGGACCACTCAACAGATATAAGGAGCTTTTTGAAGGTAAAACAGCTTTTCTCTTTGTTGGAGGTTCTAGAGCTCATCATTATCAAAATGTATTTAAGAGAATTGGAATTGAAACAGTTGTAGCTGGATATGAATTTGGTCATCGTGATGATTATGAAGGAAGAGAAGTAATTCCTGATATTGAAATGACAGCAGATGATCGTAATATTCCAGAACTTGAAGTTACAAAAGATGATAAAAAGTATAAAATGAGGATTTCAGAAACTAAAAAGAAAGAATTGCAGCAGAAAATGCCTCTTGATTATTATGAAGGTATGATTAAAGAAATGGAAGACGGAAGTATTGTTATTGATGATTTAAACCATCATGAACATATTAAATTAACCGAAGCTTTAGAACCGGATATTTTCTGTTCTGGAATTAAGGATAAATATACTTCTCATAAAATGGGTATTTTTTCAAAACAGCTGCATAGTTATGATTACAGTGGTCCTTATGCAGGATTTAAAGGACACCTTCAGTTTGCAGAAGATATTGCAGCTGGAATTCTCAATCCCAGCTGGAGTTATATTAATCCACCCTGGAAAGATAATGTAGAATTAAAAGGCACAATAGGAGGTGTCAAATAATGCAGGACTTAGTACCAGAAGAATATAAAGAACGTAATTCACTTGTTATAAATCCGGTAAAAACCTGTCAGCCCATTGGAGCAATGTATGCAGCTTTAGGCATCCACGGAGCTCTGCCGCACAGTCATGGTTCACAGGGATGCTGTTCTTATCACAGAATGCACTTAACTAAACATTTTAGAGAACCTGTTGTTGCTTCATCCAGTTCATTTACAGAAGGAGCCTCAGTATTTGGTGGTCGGGCTAATCTTGAGACAGCTTTAAAAAACATATTTGCTGTCTATGATCCTGAAGTTGTAGCGATTAATACAACCTGTTTATCAGAAACAATTGGTGATGATATTGGATCAATCATTAATGGATATGATGTTCCAGAAGGAAAGACAATTATCCATGCCAGTACACCAAGTTATGTTGGTTCCCATATTTCTGGGTTTTCAAATATGGTTAAGGCAATGATTAAACAGCTTTCAGAAAAGAATAAAGATGCTAAGACAAACAATAAATTAAATTTAATACCTGGATTTGTCGATCCCGGAGATATCCGCGAGATTAAGAGAATATTAGAAGCTATGGATATCGACTACATTTTATTTCCGGATCAGAGTGATGTACTTGATACACCTTTGGATGGCAACTATGATATGTATCCAGAAGGGGGAGTTACCATTCCAGAATTAAATGACACAGGTAATTCACAGGCTACTATTGCACTGGGAGAATTTGCTTCTTCAGATCCTGCTTTTGAATTGGAAAAAAAGCATGATGTAAAACCATATACTTTAAAATCACCGGTGGGCATTAAAGCAACAGACGAATTCTTAATGCAGCTGATGAAACTAACTGGAAAAGAGGTTCCTGCAGAAATAGAGAAAGAAAGAGGACAGCTGGTTGATATTATTGCAGATACTCATCATCAGTTCCATGGTAAAAAAGTAGCTATTTATGGGGACCCTGATATAGTAATTTCTTTAACTGAATTTGTTTTAAGTCTGGGAATGAGACCTGCTCATGTATTAACAGGTACTCCGGACAATAAGTTTGAAAAAATAGTCGAAGAAATGATGGAAGATGCAGACTGGGATTATAATATAACTGCAGGAGGAGACTTATTCCAGCTTCATCAGTGGATTAAAAATGATCCTGTAGATTTAATGCTTGGTAACTCCTATGGTAAATTAGTTGCCAAACAGGAAGACATTCCCCTTGTAAGAGTTGGATTCCCTATTCTGGATAGAACAGTACACTCATATTTACCAACAGTTGGTTATAAAGGGGCTATGCTGCTTCTGGAAAAAATCAGTGGTGCTTTACTTGATAGAAGAGATAGAGATACTGACATTCAATTGACAGAGTTTGTACTTTAACTAACAGCTGTCTTTATTGGAGTTCATTGTAAATTAATTCATAACTTCATTTTTAACTAAAATATTAAATTGAAGTTAAAATATTTAACCCATCTGTTTTTTTAGGAATATCATCAGTAGAGAGTAGTGTTAGGTAATGATAATTTGCTTTAAACAGATGGGTTATTTTTTCATTTTGGAGGTGAAAAAATGAAGAGTCCAAAGAGTAATGAAGCTCTTGCGGAGAGAAAAGATTTTATTATGACCAAAGGAGATAATAAGGGAAATATTAAGTGTGATCAACATAGTTTGGCTGGTGCAGTTAGTCAGAGAGCCTGTGTATATTCAGGAGCTAGAGTTGTATTAAATCCAGTAAAAGACGCTTATCACCTTGTTCATGGTCCAATTGGATGTGCCAGCTATACCTGGGATATTCGAGGAAGTTTAACTTCAGGGGCTGATTTTTTTCGCAGCAGTTTTTCTACTGACTTAAGAGAAAAAGATATTGTTTTTGGTGGGGAAGCGAAACTAGAAATTGTTATAGAAGAATTAATGGAGAAAGAACAGTATAAGCCAGAAGTAATTTTTATATATTCAACCTGTGTAGTTGGAGTTATAGGTGATGATTTAAAAGCTGTAGCTAGAAAAGCAGAAGAAAAATATGGGGTTAGAGTGATTCCTGTCGAATCTTCAGGTTTTGCTGGTACAAAATCAAAAGGATATAAAGCTGCTTGTGAGGCATTATTAAATTTAATGAGTGATTTTAAGGCTGAAAGTAATAGAGTAGATAGTAATAAAAAAGCCGCAGATAGAAAAAATAAAATCAAAGAAATAAGTGATAGAAGTGAAGATTATACTGGTATGAATACAAAAGAAAAAATTAGGGTTTTGCAGAAAAAATTAAGATATATTAATTCTCTACAGACTGGAAAAGCAATAGATGATTTTAAGAATAAAAAAATTAAAGAACAGGTTGAAAAAGGAAAGTATAGAAAAAAAATTAATTTGCTTGGAGATTATAATCTGGCAGCTGAAGGCTGGATAATAGAAAATTATTTAAATGAAGTAGGAATAGAACTTGTAGCCAGATTTACTGGTGATTCAAGTATAAAAGATATTCGCAGAGCACCAACTGCTGAGTTAAATATAGTTCAGTGTGCTGGTTCGATGAAATATTTAGCTAAAAGGATGCAGCAAGAATTTGGAATACCATTTTTAGAGATATCATTTTTAGGACTTCAGGATAGTCTAGATTCTCTGCGAAAGATAGCTCGATTTTTAGATGATCAGATAATTATTAATAAAGTTGAAAAGTTAATTGCCCGAAGATTGCCAGATACTGAAGCAAAGTTAAAAATATATAAAAACTATCTGGCTGGGAAAAAAGCCGCAATTTATGTTGGAGGTGCTTTTAAGGCAATTTCTCTTGTTAAACAGTTCAATGATTTAGGAATTAAAACTGTTATGGTAGGTACTCAAAATGGTAAGGAATCGGACTATGAAGAGTTAAAAGAGTTAACTGATTCTGGAACTATTATTTTAGATGATGCTAATCCATCTGAATTGGAAGTTTTTATGCGTGAAAAAGGAGCAGATGTTTTAGTAGGTGGAGTAAAAGATAGGGCTCTGGCCTATAAAATGGGAATTGCTTTTTTTGATCATAATCATGAACGCAAACATCCGCTTGTAGGTTTTGAAGGAGTTGTTAATCTGGCTCAGGAACTGGATTTGACAATTAACAGTCCGATTTGGAAGGCAATCAGGAGTGGTATAGATGAGTAATTTAAAAAGATTAAATGTAAATCCCTGTAAGATGTGTATGCCTATAGGAGCTGCTATTGCTTTTAAAGGTATAGAAGAGAGTATGCTTTTAATGCACGGTTCTCAGGGATGCAGTACTTATATGAGAAGACATATGTCAACACATTATGAAGAGCCAATAGATATCGCATCTTCTTCAATTGATGAGGAGGGGACTGTTTATGGAGGAGAAGAAAATTTAAGGCAAGGTTTAAAAAACCTAATTAAATTATACTCTCCTAAAGTTATAGGAGTGGTAACTACCTGTCTTGCAGAAACTATTGGTGAAGATATTAACAGAATAGTAGTAGACTTTAAAAAGAAAAATGATGTTAAAGATATTTCTATAATAACTGTATCAACACCTGGTTATGGAGGTTCTCAATTTGAAGGTTATTATCTTACATTAAGAAAAATTATAGAACAGCTAGCAGAAAGTTCAGGCTACAAAAGTTCTAAAGTAAATGTTATTGCAGCAAGCTTGAGTCCAGCAGAGATTAGGGAAATTAAGAAGATTTTAGATTTATTTGATCTTGAATATACAATGCTGCCAGATATTTCAAGAACTTTGGCTGTTCCTTTTACAGAAGATTATAGTAAAATTCCTCCAGGTGGAACTACAGTTTCCGAAATTAAAAAAATGGGGGATGCAGACTTTACAATTGAGTTTGGAGATTTAGTTGACAGCAGTTTGTCGACTGCTGTATATCTTAAAAATGAATTTGAGATACCTGCTTATAGACTTCCGATTCCAATTGGACTTAAAAACACAGATAAATTTATTAATATTCTGGCAGAAATATCCGGCAAAAAAATTCCTCAAAGTTTAAAAGAAGAAAGAGGCAGACTAATAGATACGATGATTGACTCTCATAAGTATAATGGAGAAGGTAGAGCAGCTATTTTTGGTGATCCAGAAATGATTTATGCAGTAAGTTCTATCTGTCAGGAAAATGGAATCGATCCAGTTATTATGGCTACTGGAACTGATTTAGATATTTTTGAGAAGAAATTAAAGGAATTAACTGCAGAAACCAGGGTAAATAATCTAATTTTTAGCGACACTGATTTTGAAGAAATCAGAAATTATGTTAATGAATATGACATTAATATTATGATAGGAAACTCAGATGGCGCATTTATAGAAGAAAAAGACGGAGTTCCTCTAATTAGAGTTGGATTTCCAATTCACGATAGAGTAGGTGCTTCAAGACAGCAAAATATAGGTTATCAGGGTTCTAATAATTTTCTTGATCAGATAACTAATCAGCTGCTGGCATTAAAGCATAATAATTACCGAAAAGATCTATATAAAGAGTATTATCAGTCTAATAATGACAAAAAAACTTCCCAAAAGCCTGAAGAATTAAAAGTAGGTGAGAAATAATGGCTTTGAATACTAAAATTAAAAGCAGAGATGAAATTATAAAGGCAAAAGTTGATGCTTTAAAAGCAAAAGAGATAGAAAATAAAACGAAAACTCACCCCTGTTACAGTAAATTTGCTCATAATTATGCCAGAATGCATATCCCAATAGCATCAAAGTGTAATATTAGCTGTAATTACTGTAACCGGAAGTATGACTGTTTACATGAGACAAGACCAGGGGTAACAAGTAAGTTGTTGTCACCTTATGAAGCACTGGAACGATTTAGAATGGTCAGAAATAAAGTTGATAATCTGAGTGTTGTTGGAGTTGCTGGCCCTGGAGATGCTCTGGCAAGTTTTGAGGAAACTAGAGAGTCTATAGAGTTAATTAAAGCCGAAGATTCTGAACTAACTTTTTGCCTTTCAACAAATGGTTTGAGTTTACCTTCATATCAGGAGGAAATAGTTAAACTAGGGGTCAGTCATGTTACAATAACCATTAATGCTGTAGATCCTGAGATTGGTGCAGAAATATATGAGAAGGTTAATTATCAGGGTCAAAAATTAACTGGGATTGAGGGAGCAAAAGTTCTACTAAAAAACCAGCTATCCGGTCTAAAATATCTGGCCCAGAACGGAGTACTTTGTAAAGTTAATATTGTTTTGATCAAAGGGATAAATAATTATCATATAGAAGAGGTTGTAAAAACTGTAAAAGAGGCTGGAGCTTTTATGACAAATATTATGCCTTTGATTCCAGTAGAAAATACACCTTTTGAAAACAATCCGCTGACAAGTAAGGTTGAACTTGATTATTTAAGAAATAAATGTGAAGATAATTTAAAACAAATGTATCACTGCCAGCAGTGTCGTTCTGATGCTGTTGGATGCTTAAAAAAAGATAGATCATTAGAATTTAAAGAGAAAGAAGATGGGCTGCAAACTGAGACTAAAGAGAGTCAGATTCCAAAAACACTTGAAGGAAACTATTATCTAAAAAAAGAAGAAAGACTTTTTGCTGCAGCATCTCAAGATGGAGAGATAGTAAATCTTCACTTTGGTCATGCAGAAGAGTTCTATATTTATAAAGTTAAAGGTAGTTCCATTGAATTTGTAGAAAAGAGGAATGTCAAGCAATATTGTATTGATAAAGAATGTGATGATAAAGAAGATAGAATAGGTAATATTATTAACACTATCTCTGATTGTGAAGCAGTCCTTTCAGTCCGAATTGGAACTGTGCCTAAAAGAAAGCTTTTAAGAAATAATATCAAAGCTATTATGGTTTATGATAAAATTGAGGCAGCGATTAGATTTGCACTTGGAGAAATGTATTCTGCAAACACAGGCTGATTTTAGATTCAAAACCCAAAAAATAGCCTAAAATAATTATATAAGTTAAATAATAATATTAAGGAGAAATAATAATGAACAAACCCAAGAAACACATATTTGTCTGCAGTAGTTCTAGAATTAACGGTCAACAGCGAGGTTTTTGTGAAAAAAAAGATTCTATCAGGTTAATACAAAATTTGATGAGAGAAGTTCAAGAACAGGGCATAAGTTCTGAGGTAATAATTACAAATACCGGCTGTTTGGGGATCTGTAATCAAGGTCCAATAGTAATTATTTATCCTGATGCTGTCTGGTATGGAAGTGTTACTCCAGATGATGCTGAAGAAATAGTTAAATCTCATATTTTAAATGATAAAATAGTAGATAGGTTAGAAATATAAATTATATTTTTGGTGAGCTGATTTTATGATAAAATTAAAGAGAAGTAAAATAATTTCTTTGTTTATGTTTATCCTATTAATTTTAATTTTTTTTAGTTTTTCAATCAGAGCTGAAGAAAAAATAAGGGTGATGGCTGCAGCAAGTTTAACAGAAATGTTTACAGAACTTGCTGAAGCATATGAGAGTGAGAGTGGTGTTGAAGTAGAATGTAATTTTGCTGGTAGCCAGGCTTTATACAGTCAAATAATAATGGGAGTTGGAGCAGATATATTTGCTTCTGCAAATGTAAAATATATGGACCAACTTGAAGAGAAAGAGATAGTTGAAGACCCAAAAATATTTGCTAAAAATAAACTGATAGCTGCTGTTAATAAGGAAAGTGGTCTTAATAAGTTTAGTGAGCTTGCATTAGAAAAAGTTAAACTAGTAATAGCTGATGAATCAGTTCCTGTTGGATCATATACTATTAAAATGTTAAACAAAGAAAAAGATAATTCTCAGTTAGAGAGTGATTTTAAAGAAAAATTCATGAATAATGTAGTATCTAAAGAGGTTGATGTTAAAAGTGTTGTTAACAAGATTTATTTAGGTGAAGTTGATGCAGGTATAGTCTATCAAACTGATATAACTCCAAAAACCTCAGAAAAACTGAAGGTTATAGAAATAGAGGATAGCTATAATGTTATTGCATCTTATCCAATAGCAGTTTTAAATTTTTCTGCTAATAAAAAAGAAGCTCAAGACTTTATTGAATACATTTATTCTGATGCAGGAGGTAAAATTTTAGATAAATACAGATTTGTAAGAGTAGGTAGTGATTAAAATGGAAAATAATATAGGACCCAAACAAAATACGGAAGCTATTTCTCCAGACATTATTCTGGAGAATAGTTTTTTAGACTACTTTCGTAATTATTTAGATCTAGATTTAACCCAAATGATTTTGTTCTTTTTAGCGGGGGTAAATGTAGTCTTTGTAATATTAATTATAGCCTCTTTATTTTTAAGCACTTCTATTGAGGGATTGGTTACTACAGTAAATAATATAAATACTCTGATGGCAATAAAAGTGTCAATTCTTTCGATTCTAATATCAATTACGATTACAGTTTTAGTTGGAGTGCCATTTAGTTATGTTGTAAGTCAGAATAGAAGTAGGATCAACAAAGTAGTTAATATGTTTATCAAACTGCCGCTTGTTATGCCTCCAACTGTAGCCGGACTGGCTCTCTTGCTTACTTTTGGTAATCGGGGTATTTTAAGTGATATTATTAATACGCTAAATCTTAATCTGCCCTTCACTTTTACAGCTCTGGTTATTGTACAGGTTTTTGTAATGCTGCCTCTCTTTACTCAATCATTGAAAAATGGTTTTGAAGCGATAGACGAGGAAGTAAAAGAAGCAGCAATGGTTTTTGGAGCAGAAGAAAAGGATATCTTATTTAAAATCTACCTTCCTTTAAGTATTAAACCATTACTAACGGGTATTATTATGTCCTGTCTTCGAGCAGCAGGTGAATTTGGAGCAACTATGATGTTTGCTGGTAATCTATCTGGAAAAACACAGACGCTTTCAACGGCTATTTATATAATGGCTCAAAAAGACTTGAGCCAATCAATTGCTTTGGCTGTTGTTTTAATAGTTACTTTTTCTTTACCTTTAATCATATTAGAGTTGAAATTGAAATAAATTCAATTTAAAATAAACTTGTTAAATAATAATCTAAGGAAGGAATTATTTTGGAATGAGAAAAATCAAATTTGTTGATACAACACTCCGGGATGGTGAGCAGACTCCTGGAGTTGTTTTTTCTAAAAAAGAAAAAATACTGCTGGCCAAAAATATTGACCGCTTAAATATTAGTATAATTGAGGTTGGAATTCCTGCAGTAGGAGAATTAGAAAGAGAAATAATTAGGAAGATAATCGATTTAAATCTTAAGACAGAGATATTGGTGTGGAACAGAATGAAGATAGAGGATATTAAACTATCCTTAAATTGTAAGGCTAAAAATATTCATCTTTCAGCGCCTGTCTCAAATATTCAGTTAGAGCTAAAACTGAAAAAAGAAAAATCAAAGCTGCTGGCTGAAATGGCAGAAGTAGTAAAGTATGCAAAATCCGCAGGATGCATGGTTTCTATTGGGGCAGAAGATGCTTCAAGAGCAGAAAAAGATTTCCTTCATCAGTATCTTGAAACAGCAGAAAATGCCGGTGCTGATAGGTTTAGGTATGCTGATACAGTTGGGATTTTGGATCCTTTTACTAGTTATAAAAGCTTAAAAGAATTAAGAAATAAAACGGAGCTTGCACTGGAGTTTCATGCCCATAATGATTTTGGAATGGCTGTAGCTAATTCTTTAGCTGCTTATCGGGCAGGAGTTGATTATATTAGTACAACCATTGGCGGAATTGGAGAGAGAGCTGGGAATACGGATTTCAAAAAAATTGTTGATGCTTATAATTATTTCTATGGTGATGAGTTTAAAGTTGATACAAATATTTATCAGGAAGTTTTTCAAATCCTGCAGAATGCACTTTAATTTAACTATTAAATTAAAAACCCCTGCTTTTTTTAAAATAAGCAGGAGTTTTTTATATTAATTATATTCTTTTAAAGAGCATCTGTACCTTCTTCACCGGTTCTGATTCTAACTGCATTTTCTACATCAGAGACAAATATTTTACCATCTCCGACTTCACCAGTTTGTACAGCTTCTGTGATTGCTTTAACTACCTGATCAGCCTTGGAATCATCTACAACAGTTTCAACTTTAAATTTCTTGCGAAGTCTTATTCGATAGGTTACACCTCTGTACATCTCAGTCTGTCCTTTTTGAGAACCATAACCCTGAATCTCTTTAATATTAAGACCGCTAATACCAATTTCTTCGAGACAATCAATAACTCTATCAGTTTTATCTGGACGAATAATCGCTTCAATTTTTTTCATTTAAAAAAACACCTCTATTTTGGATTTTTAATTTACTTTACTTATCTGTTTTAATGTTTACCATAAAATCTGGGTAAGAATCTGTACCGTGTTCTGAGTAATCAAGACCTTCGATTTCGTCTTCTCTAGATACTCTTAATCCAATTACAGCATCAATTGCTTTAAAGAGTATATATCCAAGTCCGAAAGCCCAGAAGAATACAGCTACAACACCAATAATCTGAGTAATTAGTAAACTAACTCCGCCTCCAAAAAGAAGTCCACCTTCTGTAGCAAAAAATCCAACTGCAATTGTTCCAAAAGCTCCACAGACACCGTGAACAGAAACAGCACCAACAGGGTCATCAATCTGTAATTTATCAAAGAATTCAACAGAGTAGATAACAATAATACCTGCGATTCCACCAATAATTACGGCAGATAAGTTGCCGACAGCTGCTGTACCAGCTGTAATACCTACCAGACCAGCTAAAGCTCCGTTTAAGGTCATACTAACATCTGCCTTACCATACTTAATCCAACTGACAATCATGGCCATAACTGCACCAGCAGCAGCTGCCAGGTTAGTTGTTACTGCAATAGGTGCGATAGATAAGTCAGTACCAGCTACAGTAGAACCAGGATTAAATCCAAACCATCCAAACCAGAGAATGAATACACCAAGTGCAGCCATTAAAAGGTTGTGACCTGGAAGAGCATTTGCGCTTCCATCTTCATTATATTTACCGATTCTTGGTCCTAAAACAATAGCTCCAGCTAAAGCAGCCCAGCCACCAACAGAGTGAACAACAGTAGAACCAGCAAAGTCAACAATTCCCATTCCTGCTAACCAGCCGCCACCCCAGATCCAGTGTCCTACAACAGGATAAATAAATGCGGTAATAACAACACTGTAAGCTAAGTAGCCAGAAAAGTTAGTCCTTTCAGCCATAGCACCAGAAACAATTGTTGCTGCAGTTGCTGCAAAAACTGTCTGGAAAATAAAGAATGCTGCAATAGGAATATCAAGTCCTAAGTTTGCAAATGTATCCTGAAGAAAATAACCTGTACTTCCAATAAAGCCATTTCCTGCTCCAAACATAAAAGCAAATCCAACAGCCCAAAATACTAAAGAACCAGAAGCAAAGTCCATCATGTTTTTCATAATAATGTTACCTGCGTTTTTGGCTCTTGTAAAACCAGCCTCTACCATTGCGAATCCAGCCTGCATAAAAAACACTAAGAATGCTGCAATCAAAGTCCACATTGTATCAATTGCAATCGCATTTGCTGCTGCCTGATCCTCCTGGGCAAAAACCATACCACTAAATAAGATAACCAGCATAAATGTCGTCAAAATCACCTTCAAAGCCTTACTACTCATTACTCTACTACTCATAATAATTTCCTCCTTGTGTTAGGTATGTGTTAACTATGGGTAAATTATAGTCTGGCTTTAATAATAAAGCAAGTGATTTTGAGTTTATATAATAGTATACAGTTATTTCGTATTTTTATTATTCCTTATTTTATTCACAAAATACTCATGAAAAGCTAAGCTATCAGTAAGCTCAGGATGAAATGCTGTTCCTAACAGACAATCACTTTCTACAGCAGTAATTTGCTTATCTTTTTTGTGTAATATCTCTAGTTTTTGATTAAACTTAGTTATTATTGGCGCTCTAATAAAGACTAATTCTTGTGGAATATTTGACACTTTTTTTATCAGGTTCCTTTCTACAAAGCTATCAAGCTGACTGCCGAAAGCATTTCTTTTAATCTTAATGTCCAGTAATCCAAGTTGGTCTTCATTTTCTCCCTCAACTTCTTTTGCCATTAAAATTAAACCTGCACAAGTCCCCCAGATTACTTTTTGCTGTTGATAAAAGTTAATAATAGGCTGTTTGAATTTATAGCTTTCAATTAACTTTCTCATTGTGGTGCTCTCCCCACCAGGAATGATTAGCCCAGAACATTTCTGCAGCTCTACTGGTTTTTTGACAGGGACTGCATTAGTACCCCTAATCCGATTTAGATGATCGATGTGTTCTCTAAATCCTCCCTGTAGAGCAAGTACTCCAACTGTAATCTCCATTTTACCAGCCCCGATCAGCCATTTTTTCTGCATCTGTTAGGCCGTTAATATCAATTCCTGACATTGCCTTTCCTAAATCTTCGGATACTTCTGCAACAATCTGGGGATCTTGATAGTGAGTTGTTGCTTTAACAATAGCTTCAGCTCTTTTAACAGGATTTCCTGAGCGAAAGATTCCAGAGCCAACAAAAATTCCATCACAACCAAGCTGCATCATTAAAGCTGCGTCTGCAGGAGTTGCGATTCCACCAGCAGCAAAATTTACCACAGGTAATTTGCCATTCCTTGCAGCATATTCTACTAAATTAAAAGGCGCTCTCATTTCTTTAGCAGCTGCCATCAATTCTTCACTTCCCATATTTATTAGCCTATTGATTTGAGATTTGATTTTACGCATATGACGAACAGCTTCAACTACATTTCCTGTTCCAGCTTCACCTTTTGTTCTGATCATAGCTGCACCTTCTCCAATTCTTCTAAGAGCTTCACCAAGATTAGTAGCTCCACAGACAAAAGGGATATTAAAATTTCTCTTGTCAATATGATGAGCTTCATCAGCAGGAGTTAAAACTTCACTTTCATCTATGTAATCAATCTTAAGTGCTTCTAAAATTTGAGCTTCTACAAAATGTCCAATTCTAACCTTTGCCATTACAGGAATTGAAACTGTCTCTACAATTTCTTTAATCATTTTTGGATCTGACATTCTGGCGATTCCGCCTTCTTTTCTAATATCTGCTGGAACTTTTTCCAAAGCCATAACAGCCACTGCTCCAGCATCTTCAGCAATTTTTGCCTCTTCTGCATTAGTGACATCCATAATAACTCCACCTTTTAACATTTGAGCTAGATTCTTGTTTAAACGATATTTTTCTGACATTTTTAATTTCCTCCAATTGATAAATTTAAATTGTAATGATACAATAATGATATAAAGAAACTCAATTTACTAAATCGCAATACAATTATAGATTAAGTAATACAAAATGTCAATAACTAATACAAAATTCTAAAAATAAATAATTGTACTAACACAAAGGAGTGATTGTTATTTTTGAATTCAGCCTAAATAAGGAAAGTGATAAAACTCTTTACCTACAGCTCTATAAAAAGTTAAAAAACGAGATTAAAAATAATATTCCTGCTGATACAAAGCTGCCGCCAATTAGAAAATTAGCAGAAAAAGTTGGAGTCAATCCAGCAACTGTAGTTAAAGCATATAATTTATTAGCAGAAGATAATTTAATTTATAAAAAAGTAGGTAGTGGAAGTTTTGTTGCTCCAACTCAAAAAGTTATAAGACCTGAAACAGGTGAAAACATGCTGGAACATGGGCAGATTAAATTATCTGAGAATATTAATTTAGCAAGTGCTGCTCCCAGCAAAGAATTATTTCCCGTTGAAGATTTTAAATATGCGATTAATCAGGTTTTGGAAAGAGACCAGGGAGAAGCTTTTAGTTATCAAAAAAGCCAGGGGTTTTTACCTTTAAGGAAATCTATTCAAAAATATTTTATGAATAATGGAATAAATTCTTCTTTAAAACAAATTCAGGTAGTATCTGGAGCTCAGCAGGCAATTGATATTTTAAGTAAGATATTATTAGATTTTGGTGAAAAAATTGTTGTTGAAGATCCTACTTATTTTGGAGCACTTCAGGCTTTTAATTCCAGGAAAGCAGATATAATAACAGTTAAGATGCAGGCTGATGGAGCAGATTTAGCAGAGTTAGAAACTCATCTTAAAGAAAAGCAAATTAAATTTTTCTTTACCATGCAGAACTTCCAAAATCCAACTGGTGTCAACTGGAGTTTTGAAAAGCAGCAGCAGCTTTTGAAATTAGCAGAAGAATATGATTTTTATATTATTGAGGACGATATTCTTTCTGATTTGTATTATAATGAAAGTAGAGTAAAAACATTAAAAGAATCTGATGAAAAAGATCGAGTAATCTATATTAAAAGTTTTTCAAAGGTGTTTATGCCTGGATTAAGATTGGCCTTCATAATTTTACCAGATAAGCTGCTGCCGGAATTGTTGGAAGCTAAATATGCTACTGATATTTCAAGTGGAGGCTTAACCCAACGGGCTTTTGATTTCTATTTGCGGGAAGGTCTGCTAGATAAACATATAGATCTGCAGCGAAAACTATTTAGAAAGAAGTATAATTTAATGACTGCTGAAATTAAAAGTGAGCTTCCTGCAGAAATTAAAGTTGTTTATGAGTCAAAAGGAGGTCTCTACTTATGGTTAAAGCTGCCAGCAAATGTTGATGCTAAAGAACTTTATCAAGCTGCAGTTAGTATAGGTTTAGTTTTTTCACCTGGTTATTTATTTTCTTTAAATAATATTTTTTCTAATTATATTCGCTTAAGTTTTGCAGCTGTAAATGAAGATGAGATTAGAAAAGGGATTAAATTATTTAAAAAAATATATTATGAGTATTTAGGTAAAGAAATAGATCAGGAATACAGTCCATTACTATAAAAATGATATAAGATGCTGGTTATTTCCAATTTTTTTAAGGATAAGATATTTGTTTATGCTTGACATTAAAAATACCATCTGTTAAGATGAAGTTGTAAAATCAAAAATTAAATTTGTACCTCATATAATAGTGAGAATATGGCTCACAAGTCTCTACCGAACACCGTAAATTGTTCGACTATGAGGGAAGTGTACCTAGGTTTCCGCAGTATAAGTAGGGGTAGTTTATATTTTTTAACCTACATAAAGTTTGGCTTAAATACTGGCTGGTCCGAGCGGTACAGATATTGATATATCACACCGAAGGGATAAAAGCCCAGGCGGGGAGGTTCTACTCATTGAATGTAGAGTCTTCCTACCTGGGCTATTTTTATTTGTTCAGATAATTTGCTTGATTTGAGGTTAGAAATTTGAATCTTTGAGTATACGATAATCCAGTTTAAAACTGGAAATATAAAAGTGGGAGTGGATAGAATGAACATTCTTCTCATCGGAAGTGGTGGAAGAGAAAATGCACTCGCCTGGAAATTAGCACAGAGCAGTAGAGTAAAAGAGTTATATATAGCAGCAGGTAATCCAGGTACTGCAGAATATGGAGAAAATCTTGAATTTGACGAAAGTAATCAGGAAGCACTATTAGAATTTGCTTTAAAAGAAAAGATTGATATTACAGTAGTTGGACCGGAGGCACCGCTGGCAGCAGGAATTGTTGATTTATTTGAAGAACACGATTTAAAAGTTTTTGGACCTAAAAAAGCAGCAGCACAGCTGGAAAGCTCAAAGGCTTTTTCTAAAAAGCTGATGGAAAAATACAGTATTCCTACAGCTGAGTACAGGAGTTTTACCAGTGCAGATGAGGCAAAAGCCTATATTAAAGAAAAAGGTGCACCAATTGTAGTTAAGGCATCCGGCCTGGCAGCAGGTAAAGGTGTTATTGTAGCTCAGACAGAAGCAGAAGCAGTTAAAGCAGTTGAGACAATAATGCTCAATGATAAATTTGGAGAAGCCGGGGAAAAAGTTGTTATAGAAGAATTTTTAGAAGGTGAAGAAGCAACAATACTTGCTTTTTGTGATGGTAAGACAGTAGTTCCGATGATTCCTTCTCAGGATCATAAACCTGCCTATGATGGAGGTAAAGGTCCAAACACAGGTGGGATGGGAGCTTATGCACCAGCACCTGTAGTTACAGAAGAAATTATGGAAGACTTTAAAAAAGAAATCATGGAACCGACTTTAAAAGCTCTGCAGAGTGAAGGACTGGATTTTAAAGGTATTATTTATTTTGGTCTGATGATAAAAAATTCTCGGGCAAAAGTTTTAGAATATAATGTTCGTTTTGGTGACCCGGAAGCACAGGTTGTACTGCCGCTTTTAGAAACAGATCTGGTAGATATTATGGAGTCTGTATTAAAAGAAGATCTTGATAAAATTGAAATAAAGTGGAAAGACAAAAAGGCACTCTGTGTGGTAATGGCTTCAGGTGGTTATCCTGTTAATTACGAAAAAGGTAAAGAAATCACCGGAATTAAGGAAGCAGCGGCTGCTCAGGATATAATTGTCTTTCAGGCTGGCACTCGGCTGGAAGGAAATAAACTTCTGACTGATGGAGGTAGAGTTCTGGCAGTTACAGCTTTAGGAGATAGTTTTCAGGAAGTTATAGATAAGGCCTATCAGGGTGTAGAAAAAATTCATTTTGAAGATTTTCAGATTAGAAAGGATATTGGACATAAAGCACTGAAAAAATAAATTTAACCGGGAGGTTATAATTTGAAGTTTAAAGATAAAACCAGACAAAAAATTGGTATTATCGGTGGTGGTCAGCTGGGTAAGATGATGATTTTAGAAGCTAAGAAAATGGGCTTTTATGTTACGATTTTAGATCCCACAAAAAAATGTCCGGCCCACAGTATTGCTGATCAGCATCTGGTTGCTGATTTTGATGACAGAGAGGCAATTAGAAAACTCGCAGAACAGTCTGATCTAATAACCTATGAATTTGAGCATATAGGGGTTGAACCTTTAAAAGAACTGGAAGCTGAAGGCTATAAGATTTATCCGACTGCCCGCAGCTTAGAGATTATTCAAAATAAATATCATCAGAAAAATGTTTTAAAACAGGATCAGATAGCTGTACCCGATTTTGTTAAAGTAAAAAATCCAGCTGAGATTAGAGAGGCTGCAGAAGAGTTTGGCTATCCGCTGATGTTAAAAAGCTGTACAGGTGGTTATGATGGCAATGGAAATGCTTTAATTGACAGTCCAGCTGAGGTGAAGACTGCTTTTCAGGAACTGGGAGCAGGGAAAGCTCCCCTGATGGCAGAAAAATATATTCCTTTTAAAAAGGAAATTTCTATTATAGCAGCCCGCGGTTTAACTGAAGAGATGGAAGTTTATCCGACTGGCGAAAATGACCACCAGGATAATATATTATATGAAACAAAGGTGCCGGCAGAAATTTCAGCCGAGCTGGAAGATGAAGCAGAAGAATTTGCCAGAGAGGTGCTCAAAGTGTTTGAAGGCATCGGAATTTTTTGTGTAGAAATGTTTGTGACAGAAGATAATCAGCTGCTGGTTAATGAAATTGCTCCGCGCCCCCATAATTCAGGTCATTATACAATTGAAGGCTGTGTGACTTCTCAATTTGAACAGCATGTCAGGGCAGTTACCGCTTTACCGCTGGGAGATACGACTCTGCTGAGGCCGACAGTAATGCGGAATATTTTGGGCAGTGGCAAAGAGGGCAGAGCAGAAGTGGTTGGGCTTGATCCTGCTTTAGCTGTAGAGGGAGTAAAAGTTCATATTTATCAGAAGACAGTTTCCAGACCCGGCCGCAAAATGGGTCATCTGACTGTGACAGCAGCCAGTTTAGAAGAGGCAGCAGAGAGAGCTTTAAAAGCAAGTAAATTAATAGAAATCAAAGGTGAAAAAGATTAGGGAGGTAAAATTTTATGAAGCCTAGAGTAGGAGTTATTATGGGCAGTGATTCTGATCTGCCGGTAATGAAAGAGGCAGCAGAAATTTTAGATCAATTTGAGGTAGAATATGAGCTGACAGTTGTTTCGGCTCACCGGACACCGGAGAGGTTGTACAACTATGCAGAGACTGCAGAAGAAAAAGGACTGGATGTAATTATTGCTGGAGCCGGAGGTGCAGCTCATCTGCCGGGAATGGTAGCAGCTGTGACAACAGTACCGGTAATTGGTGTTCCGGTTAAAACATCAAAGTTGAGTGGACTAGATTCACTTTATTCAATAGTCCAGATGCCGCCGGGAGTTCCAGTAGCAACAGTTGCTATTAATGGGGCCAAAAATGCCGCCTTACTGGCAGTTCAGATTTTAGCCCGCAGTGATGAAGAGTTAAATCAAAAGCAGAAAGAATACAGAAAAGAAATGAAAACTAAAGTATTGAAAACAGCAGATAAATTGGAAGAGCAGGGATATGAAGAATACCTTGAGAGGAGCGAAAAATTTGCAGACTAGAGATATTTTTGCCAATATAAGTCCCCTTGATCACCGTTATTCAAGGCGGAAAAAGAATTTTGACGAGATTGGAAAATACCTTTCAGAAAATGCGACTATTAAGTTTCAGGCAGAGGTGGAGCTGGCCTTGGTTAAGGTGCTGGCTGAGAGGGGAATGGCACCTAAGAAGGCTCCAGCTGAAGTAAAAAAAGCGATTGCAGAATTAACTACAGAAGAGGTTTACGAAGAGGAAGCAAAGACCAAACATAATATTAGAGCCTTAGTTAACTGTATTCAAAAAAAGGTAAGCAAAGAGACCCGCCCCTATATTCACTTTACCGCTACTTCTTATGACATTGTTGATACAGCCAACTCACTCCGCTATCAGAAGGCAGCTCAGGAACTAATACTACCTAAATTAAAAGAACTACATCAGAGCTGGGCCGAGATTGCTCTCAGAGAAAAAGATAGAGTTCAGATTGGCCGAACCCACGGTCAGCATGCAGTACCGGTAACTTTTGGTTTTACCATTGCTGAATATGTGGCCCGCCTGGGAGAAAGAATAGAAGAAGTTGAAGCCAAGGGAGATAAACTTGTCGGTAAATTTGCTGGAGCAGTTGGAGCTTACAATGCCAGCGGCATCTTTTTTGAAGATCCGGAAGAATTTGAAAAAGAAGTTTTAGCTGAGCTCGGTTTAAAGCCGGGTGAGCATTCAACTCAGATAGTTCAGGCAGAGCCTATGACAGATTTTATTCACGCTCTGGTTTCAACCTTTAGTGTACTGGCAGCCTTTGCTGATGATATGCGCCAGCTGCAGCGCTCGGAAATTGCAGAAATTGGGGAGCACTTTGGTAAAGATCAGGTTGGCTCTTCAACCATGCCCCACAAGCGGAATCCGATTAACTATGAAAATGTAAAGAGTTTATGGAAGGCCTTTATGCCCCAGATGACTACCGTTTATATGGATCAGTTATCTGAACATCAGCGTGACCTGACCAATTCAGCGTCTTCCCGTTTTATTCCTGAATTAATAACAGCCCTGCTTTCAGCAGCAGCCAGATTGACCAGAGTCAGCTCCAAGATGGCGGTTGATCAGGAAAATATTAAGAAGAACTTTGAACAGAATAAAAAGATGATTGTAGCTGAGCCCTTATATATTTTATTAGCAGCAGCCGGTCATCCCGATGCTCATGAGGCAGTGCGCAAGCTGACCTTAAAAGCTCAGGCGACAGAACTTTCTTTAAGAGAACTGGTTGATCAGAGTCAGGAACTGCAGGGCTACTGGGACAAGTTCACTGACCAGCAGAGAGAGCTAATTTTAAAACCGGAAAGGTATACAGGTATCGCAGCCGAAAAAACAGAAAAAATAGTTAAAAACTGGCAGCAGAAATTTGAATATGATCTCAAAACGGAGGTTTTATAAAGATGGAAAAAAAGGAAATGATCTATGAGGGAAAGGCCAAGCAGATTTTCAGTACAGATCAGAATGACCAGGTGATTGTGCACTTTAAAGATGATGCAACTGCTTTTGACGGCCAGAAAAAGGGCCAGATTGCAGAAAAGGGAGAGATTAATAATAAGATCAGCAACTTCTTTTTTAAGCTTTTAGAAGAAAAGGGAATTAAAACCCATCTAATAAAAGAACTTAATGAGCGTGACTCTCTGGTTAAAAAGGTTGAGATTATTCCGCTGGAAGTTGTAATGCGCAATGTTGCAGCCGGCAGCCTGGCTAAAAGAATCGGCATGGAAGAAGGAGAGCCGCTGAAGCAGCCGGTAATCGAATTTTATTATAAAGATGATGACCTGGGAGATCCTTTGATTAATGTCTCTCATATTGAACTTTTAGGACTGGCCGGTCGGGAAGAGCTGGAGCGTTTAATTGCCCTGGGCCATAAAATTAATGATATTTTAGTGAAATTTTTAAAAGAGCGGAATGTAGATCTGGTTGACTTTAAACTTGAATTTGGTAAAACAGCCGAAGGCGAGATCATCCTTGCTGATGAGATTACTCCTGACACCTGCCGCTTCTGGGACAGTGAGACTAAAGAGAAGCTGGATAAGGACCGCTTCCGCCGTAATCTTGGTGATGTGGAAGAGGCTTATCATGAAATGTATAAGAGGATTACCGGCCAGGACTGGAAATAAGCTAATCAGCTAATAATTAATAAGGATTCTATTTTATTAAAACAGAATATATCTCTTTCCATAGTAATTTTAAAATGAATCTAAGATTCTAATTTCGCATTAAATTGGACTACCTTCCCGATCACAGCCTCCTGCTGTGCGGTCAGTTCAGGACATCGTGTCCTTCAGTCCAATTTAATACTCATTATCATCAAGATTCATTAATTAAAATTCCTGGTCATTCGCTATATACTGTTTAGAATAAAATAGATCTCATTTAATAATACTTTTACCTGATTAGCTTATTCCATCCCGCCCGGATCGGTCAGAAGGAAAACAATTATCAGAATTAAGTTGAATTAGAATAAAACTATAGAGTTGTTAAATATATTCTTCTTTCAAAAAATAGATATAAACATAACTTTATAGAAGCTTATTTCCATCCAGGCAGTTGTTGGTATTGATTGGGGAGAAAAATAAATTTCAAATTATGTTTTAGCATTAAGGGAGGAAAATTGATGAGAGAAAGTTATAATTTCTCTAAGAAAGCAAATACAGTTAAGCAGAGTTCAGCTGATCTAAAGTTAACTCAGGCTGAGCTGAATGAAGATAAAATGAGCGAAGAATGTGGAGTTTTTGGTATTTTTAACGCTGATGGTGAGAGTAGTGCAGCAGAATTGACCTATCTTGGTCTGATTGCTCTGCAGCACAGAGGCCAGGAAAGTGCCGGTATCTGTGCCAACCATCAGGGAAAGTTTAACCTGCATAAGAGTATGGGATTGGTGGAAAGTGCATTTGAAAAAGAAGACATTAGAAAGCTAAAAGGTGAGATGGCAATTGGCCATGTCCGCTATTCAACAAGCGGCTCCAGTAAGCTGGCCAATGCCCAGCCAATTTTAATTAACAGCATCAAAGGGGATCTGGCCCTGGCGCATAATGGTAATCTGGCCAATGGAGCTGAGCTCAGAAATAACCTGGAGCAGAATGGATCAATATTTCATTCAACTTTAGATACGGAAGTGATTGCGCATCTGGTGGCCCGCTCTTTTGAAGACGATATCGTTGAAGCTCTTATTCAGAGCCTGCACCAGCTGAAGGGTGGATTTTCACTGGTAGCAATGACCAAAGACGAGCTGGTTGCAATCCGTGATCCACGCGGTTTTAGACCGCTTTCGATTGGGAAGCTGGACAACAGCTATATTGTGGCCTCCGAGAGCTGCGCCTTCGATATTATTGGAGCTGAATTTGTGCGTGATGTGGCTCCCGGTGAGGTAGTAGTAATCGATAAAGATGGAATTAAAAGCAGACGCTATACTGGTGAAAATGGAACCAGCCTCTGTGTCTTTGAATATATTTATTTTGCCCGTCCTGACAGTAATATAGCCGGTCAGAACGTTCTGCTGGCCAGAAAAGAAATGGGTAAACAGCTGGCCCGAGAGATGGATGTAGATGCTGATATAGTTGTACCTGTTCCGGATTCTGGTATTGCAGCAGCTTTAGGATTTGCCGAAGAATCAGGTATTCCCTATGCTCAGGGGATTTTAAGAAATCGCTATATGGGCAGAACCTTTATTCAGCCGACTCAGGAGATCAGAGACTTAAAAGTAAGACTCAAACTGTCACCGATCAAAGAAATTATTGAAGGTAAAAAAGTTATTCTAATAGATGATTCAATTGTCAGAGGTACAACCAGTAAGCAAATTATTGGGCGGATCAAAGAAGCAGGAGCCAAAGAGGTTCACATGGCGATTTCCTCACCACCTGTAGAACATCCCTGCTATTTCGGACTTGACACATCTCGCCGGCAGGAACTAATTGCCAGCAGTAATTCTGTAGAAGAGATAAGTGAAAGCATCGGAGCTGACAGTCTTCATTACTTAAGTCAGGCAGGAATGCTCAAATCAATTAAAACTGAAGTTGAGCTTGGATTCTGTACTGCCTGTTTTGATGGTGATTATCCGATAGACAGCCGCTACTTAAGTGAGGAGGATTAATTATGGGTTTAGATTATAAAAAAGCCGGGGTTGATATAGATGCCGGCAATCAGGCAGTTGAATTAATCAAAAAAGATGTGCAGTCGACCTTTGGTCCGGAAGTTATGACCGGATTGGGAGGTTTTGGGGGACTTTTTAAACCAGATTTAAGCAAATACAAAAATCCAGTTTTAGTCTCCGGTACAGATGGAGTGGGGACTAAACTCAAGCTGGCCTTTAAACTTGATCTGCACAGTACAATAGGTATTGATTTAGTTGCCATGTCGGTTAATGATATTTTAGCCCAGGGAGCTCAGCCTTTATTTTTCCTCGACTATCTGGCAACAGGAAAGCTGGAGCCGGAAAAAACAGCGGAGATTGTAAAAGGTATTGCAGCCGGCTGTAAAGAGGCAGGTGCGGCCCTGATTGGCGGAGAAACTGCAGAAATGTCAGGTTTTTATCAGCCGGGCGAATATGATCTGGCTGGTTTTGCAGTTGGTATAGTTGATCAGGAAGAAATTATTACTGGTAAAGAAATTGAAACCGGAGATTTAGTTATTGGGCTTAAATCAGATGGTCTGCACAGTAATGGTTTTACCCTGGCCCGAGCAGCACTTTTTGAAAAGGCTGGTTTCGACTATACTGCTGAAGTTGAAGGCTTAGAAAAGAATTTAGGCGAAGAACTGCTCCGTCCGACTAAGATATATGTAAAAACTGTTCTGGCTCTGCTTGAAAAATTCAAAATTAAAGGAATTGCCCATATTACTGGTGGAGGTTTAATCGAAAACTTACCGCGAATTCTGCCGGCAGGATTAAAAGCTGAAATTCAAAAAGACAGCTGGCAGCCCCAGCAAATCTTTGAGCTGATTCAGGAAGCAGGCGAGATTGCAGAAAGAGAAATGTATAGAACCTTTAATATGGGAATAGGGATGACTTTAGTTATTAATAAAGAAGATAAAGAAAAAATACTTGGAGAACTTGAGGAAATGGGAGAAGAAGCCTGCTTAATTGGAGAAATAAAAGCAGGAGCAGAAGACCCCTCTCTCGAAATAAAGTAAAGAAGGTGCAGAAATGCTAAAAATAGCTGTTTTTGCCTCGGGTAGAGGCTCAAATTTTCAATCAATTATTGACAACATAAAAAGTGGAGATATCCCAGCAGAAATTAAACTTTTAATCAGTGATCGTCAGGATGCTGGCGCTTTAAAAAGAGCGGAACATGAAGAGATAGAGCATCTTTTTATTGATCCGGATCATTTTGAAACAAAAGCTGATTATGAAGAAGAGCTGATTGGGCTTTTAGAAAATGCCGGGGTAGAGCTTGTTGTTCTGGCCGGATATATGAGGATTTTATCACCACTTTTTGTTAAACATTTTCAAAATCAGATAATCAATATTCATCCTTCACTTTTACCTGCATTTAAAGGTCTTGACGCTCAAAAACAGGCGGTTGATTATGGGGTTAAATACAGCGGCTGTACTGTACATTTTGTGGATCAGGGAATGGACACCGGTCCGATTATTAAGCAGGCAGTGGTAGAAGTTGAAGCTGATGACAGCGCTGATGATCTGGCAGCAAGAATTCTAAAAGAAGAACATAAAATTTATCCTGAGGCAGTTAAATTAATTGCAGTGGGAAGAATCAAAATTGAAGGACGAAAAGTTAAAATTCTAAAGGAGGAAAAATAACTTTGTCTAAAATTAAGAGAGCATTACTTAGTGTTTCCGATAAGGAAGGTATTGTAGATTTTGCTAAAGGTTTAAAAGAATTTGGAGTAGAGATAATTTCAACCGGTGGTACCGGCCGCCTTTTAAAAGAAAAAGGGATTGAAGTTACAGATATTGATCAGGTGACAAATTTTCCAGAAATGATGGATGGACGGGTAAAGACTCTGCATCCAGCTGTTCACGGCGGTATTTTGGCAGTTAGAGAAAATGAAGAGCATTTAAAGGAAATTGCAGCTCAGGATATTGAGCCTATAGATTTAGTTGTCTGTAATCTCTATCCTTTTGCAGAAACAATTGCCAGAGAAGATGTAAGTTTAGAAGAAGCAATTGAAAATATTGATATTGGTGGACCAACAATGATCCGCTCAGCTGCTAAAAATAACGAAGATGTAGCAGTGGTAGTTGACCCGGCTGATTATGACGAGCTTTTAGCTGAGATGAAAGTCGGTAATGGCGGCTTAACCAAAACTCAAAAGCTTAAATTAGCCTATAAGGCTTTCCATCATACAGCGGAATATGATCAGAGAATACAGAAGTATCTTGGAGAAGTTGTAATGACGGAAGAGGAAAAGAAAGAACTGCCTGAAACATTACTTGACCGCTATGATAAAAGGGAAGATCTCCGCTATGGCGAAAACCCACATCAGAAGGCAGCCTTCTACTTAGAAGAAGAGCAGAATGAGCCCTCCATTTCTACGGCTGAGCAGCTGCACGGAAAGGGAATGTCCTACAACAATATCAATGATACAGATGGAGCTTTAGAGCTGATCAAGGAATTTGAAGCTAAGCCGGCAGCCGCAGTAATCAAACATGCCAACCCCTGTGGTATAGCAGAAGCAGATAATTTAAAAGATGCTTTTGTTAATGCCCATGCAGGTGATCCTCTATCTGCCTTTGGTTCAATTGTCGCTGCCAACAGGAAAATTGATGCAGCAACAGCCAGGGAAATTGCCGATCAGGATAAATTTATCGAAGTTGTAATCGCTCCTGATTATGAAGCTGAGGCTTTAGAAATTTTAAAAGAGCGCTCTGATAAGATGCGGATTTTAAAAACTGGAGAGCTTTCTATTAACCGTGAGAAGCCGGGCTACAGCATGAAAAAAGTAACCGGTGGCCTTTTAGTTCAGGACAGAGATTTAGCGCAGACTACTGCTGAAGATTTAGAGGTAGTAACTGAAAAAGCTCCAACCAAGGAGCAGATTGAAGACCTTCTATTTTCCTGGAAGGTAGTAAAACATGTTAAGTCAAATGCAATTGTAATGGCCAAAGATGAAATGGTAGTTGGTGTTGGTGCCGGTCAGATGAGCAGAGTTGATTCGATAATTATTGCCGGCCGCAAAGCTGATGGCCGTCAGGAAGGTGGAGTTGTGGCTTCAGATGCTTTCTTCCCCTTCCCGGATGCTGTAGAAAAGGCAGCTGAGCTGGGAATCAAAGCAATTATTCAGCCAGGCGGCTCAATTCGTGATGAGCAGGTAATTGAAGCCTGTAATGAATTAGGAATTGCTATGGTCTTTACCGGTAAGAGGCACTTTAGACATTAATGTTATTATAATTTAGAAAGCAGTTTTATCTTAATAAGGTGATTTAAATAAATTAATTTAAAGCAAAAAATCCAGTTTAACTGGATTATTATAACTTTCCCTAATCAATTCTCCATTCTTTAGCAGAGGTCTCTACTCAGCCGCTGCTAGCAGGATGGAGAAATTTATTTTTAAATAAAGGAATTTTCCTGCTAATAACGAATACTATTAATAATGGTATTTAAAAAATTTAAAATTTAATTTTAAGGGCAAAACAGGCGAAAGTCTGTGACGCAAAAATCTGAATCTAAGGATTAAATCTATGATTGTCAGATCTACCTCAGGATAAAATAGCCAGTGTTTTTAGCTGGCTATTTTTGCTATTATATTATTGTATATTAAATTAATTTGTTTACTTATATTTAATTTTAGATCAAAAAAATTAGGAAGCGGTAATTGATAATCCGGATTTTTAATAGGAGCTGATAACTTTGAAAGATATATTTGTAGTTGAGGATTCCAAATTTGATAGGGCAAAAATTAAAGAAATTTTAACTAGTTTAGAATACAGTGCAGAATATTTTTCTGAGGCAGAAGAAGTTTTAAGACAGATAGAAAATATAAATAAAAATAAGTTACCACAATTAATGATTGTTGATATAGTGCTGGCTGGGAAGCTGAGTGGTTATCAACTGGCTGAAAAAATAAAAAGAAAATATGATGTTCCCATTATTTTTTTGACCGCTGATTCTAAGAAAAAAGAGTTAAATCAGCAGCTTTTGAATGGAGAACTTTTTTTGAACAGACCGATTGATTATCATGAATTAAAAAATAATATCAAGATAATTATGGGAAAAAGGAAAGTAGATTATATTATCGAGGAAAAAGTTAATAAAGAAATTGTCAAAAACCTGGATCAACAAATTTGGTATTTCAAAGATCCTTATACATATAAGATGGTTAATCATAGTTATGCTTTGTTTTTAGGAAAAAAAGAAGAAAAGTTTAGGGATCAATATATTTATGATATTTTAAAGCCTAAAGAGGCTGAGGAAGTAATTGCAGAAAATATAGAGATATTTTTAGATAAAAAAGATATTAAAAATGAAAAATGGTATAAAAACTCTAATGGTGAAAATAGACTGCTTGCTATTAAGAAAAGTCCAATTTTTAATGCACAGGGTGCTGTAGAAAATATTTTTTGTCAGGCAGAAGATATAACTGAGCAGAATATTTTGGAAAATGAACTGAGACGTAATCGGGATAATCTGCAGCGAATAATTGAAGCGGTGCCGGATATGATATTTTTAATAAACAAAAATGGGGATGTTTTAGACCTCTGGACAGGAGATGAATCAAAATTACTTTATCCGAAAAAAGAGGCGCTTGGTAAAAATATTAAGGAATTTTTAACTGAAGCAGCTTACGCTACCTATCAGGATAAGATTAATACGCTTTTTAACCAGAAAAATTCTGTTGCTTTTGAATACAGTCTTTTGATAGATAATACCAGGAAATATTATGAAGCAAAAATGTTAAATCTTGAAACTGAAGGACAAAAGCAAAATATTATTGTCAGTGTGAGAGATATTTCTGAAAGAAAAAAGAGCAGTTTAAAACTTGAAAAGTTATCGCGAGAATTTGAGACTATTTTCAATAATGTAGAGAATGCAATATTTTTAATTAATGTTGAAAATGAAGAATTGAAATTTCAACGGCTAAATACTTTTCATGAAAATGCTACTGGATTGAAGACCGAGGATATAAAAGGGAAAACTCCAGTTGAAGCTTTTGGAAAAGATTTTGGTGAAGAGCTGGAAACAAATTACAGACAGTGTCTGATTGAAAAAAAGACTATAAGTTATGAAGAAGAACTTGATTTACCTGCAGGGAAAAGAATCTGGCTGACAAAGCTGACTCCTGTGATAAATGATAAAGGAGAAGCAGAAAAAATTGTCGGAACTTCTCTTGATATTACAGAAAATAAAATTAAAGAAAATGAGATTCAGTATTTATCTTTTCACGATGAGATGACCGGCCTTTATAATAGAAGGTATTTTGAAAATGAGATGCAGAGATTGGACTCCAGCCGCGAACTGCCAATTACAATTATGATCGCAGACTTAGATAATTTGAAATATGTCAATGATAACTTTGGTCACCAGGCAGGAGATGATTATATTATTACAGCTGCTCAAATGATAACCGACTCGACCAGAGATGAAGATATTGTAGCCAGAATCGGAGGAGACGAATTTGCTTTGATTTTACCAGATACTGCTAGTAGTGAAGCCCAAAAGATTTACCAGAGAATCAAATCAAAGCAGAGTAAATATTTTAATGGAAATAATGTAATCAATATATTTTCGATTTCAATTGGTTATTCAGTTAAAGATACAAATGAATTATCTTTAGAAGAAGTATTTAAAGCAGCAGATAAGAAGATGTATGTTAATAAGGCAGAAAATAAAAAATGAAAAAAACCGCCTCGGGAAAAAGGCGGTTAAAACAAGGAGAAAAGTATCTATTACTTTTATCTATGCTTAAAGCTGTCCTCTGCAACAGCTT
>NZ_QBLR01000267.1:0-4762 GCF_003070835.1 Halanaerobium sp.
ACCTAAAAAAATTGTTGTTTTTCTAAAAGAAGATAAATTTAAAAGCACCTGGATTGGAGCTAAAGCAATTTATAGGACCAGAATGGCCGTAGCTGACGGAGGAGAGCTGGTTATTATTGCTCCCGGTATTCATAAATTTGGGGAAGATAGAGAAATTGATCAACTTATTCGCAAATACGGATATGTTGGAACAGAAAGAGTTCTTAATTATCTCAAAGAAAACAATGATTTAAAAAATAATCTTTCTGCTGCCGCTCATTTAATTCATGGATCTTCAGAGGGTAGGTTTAAAATTTCACTAGCTGCTCCTAAGCTTAGCAGAGATGAAATTGAGAAAGTTAATTTTAATTATTTAGATTATGATAAAACAATTAATAAATATAATTTAGAACAGCTAAAAAATGGATTTAACCAGATAAATAGTGAAGAAATATTTTATATTGATAATCCTGCAACAGGATTATGGGTTTTTGAGAAATAAAAGAAGGATTTTTAAAAATTACAGCGAATATTTTATATAGATTCAATACAAAACATTGTTTTACTATTCAAAACAGTAATTAAATAATAGATTCTATTATTTAATATATAAAGGGTTAAGCCTATAAGTTCATAATCCCTTAATCAAAATATTTAGGAGGTGGTATTTTAATTTTGGTCGTTTTTTTAATAAAAACTTTTATTAATTATCAGGAGGGAAATTATGTTAAAAAATAAAATTTCAATTGTTTTAATCACTTTATTAATAATCGCTGTATTTTCTGTTGGTGCTATGGCTGTAGAGGAATTAAAGATTGTTGCTGCACATAATCAGACTTCTCCCGAAAACCCTTATCAGGTAGGTCTGCTTGCTTTTAAAGATAAAGCTGCAGAACTTTCTGATGGTGCGATTAATGTAGAAGTACACGCTGGTACTTTAGGTACAAGTGAAGCAGAGCTAGTTGAAAAACTTAAACTTGGTGCTGCAGATGTTGTATTAGTTTCACCTGGGTTTATGAGCAGAACCGGTATCAATGAAATTCAGTTATTTGCATTCCCATATTTGTTTGATAGCTATGATCACTGGGAAAAAGTTGTTGATGGTGAAGTAGGAGCTCAAATGGCAGACATAGTAAATGAAAAGTCTAATAATGACTTTAAATTGATTGGTTACTGGACTGCTGGTGTAAGACATTATTATGGTAAAAAGCCAATTTATGAAATCGAAGATCTTGATGGTGTAAGTATCAGAACACAGACTTCTGGTGTTGTTGCAGATTACTGGAGCAGTTTAGGTGCAGTTCCTACATCTGTAGCTTGGGGCGAATTATATCAGGCACTTCAGCAGAATGTTGTAGATGCAGCTGAAAATGCATATCCTTATTATGTACAGCAGAATCACCATAAGACTGCAAATGGTAAATTTACATCTGAAACTGGACATGATTATACAACAAGATTCTTATTAATCAATGGTCGTAAGTTTGACAGTTTCTCAGCTGAACAGCAGGAAATTTTAATGGAAGCTGCAGAAGCTAGTGTAGAAGCTGAAAGAGCATCCTTATATGCTCAGGAAGAAGAGTACAAAAAAATTCTCATGCAGGATGGCGGCAGAATCAACCTGCTTAATAGAGAACCATTCATTGAAGCTGCTGTACCTTATCAGAATGAAGCAGCTGAAGAATATGGTGTAACAGAATTACTAGAACAGATTAGAGAACTTAAGTAATTAAAGATAATCACTCCTAACAGGTAAAAACCTGTTAGGAGTATTTTTTCAATAAATAGTTAATTTATTTACATGAATAATTTTTAATACATGAAATTTTTATTATGAATAAAAAGAGGTGAAACAATGATTAAGAAAATTACTAGAATAATGGAAAAAATCCAGGTTACATTTGGAGTGATTTTTTTATCACTATTTTTTCTTGTTATTGTAATTCAAATGTTTGCTAGATATACTGGTATTTCTTTAATTTGGACAGAAGAAGCTGCTAATTATTCTTTTATTTGGTCAGTGTTTATGGGTGCATCGGTTATGATACATAGAGAAGGACATTTCCGTTTCACTTTATTTTTTAATAAATTAACTGGTAAAGCCAAATCTATTTTAATTATATTTATTAATACAATTTTATTAATTTTTAGTATTGCTCTAATTTATTATGGTATTATCGCAACACAGAATTTCTGGAATTATAATTGGTTTTCTATACAGAGTTTTAAAATGGGATATATGTTTATTTCAATTCCAATTATGGGGATCAGTATGAGTGTATATATGATTGACCATATATATGATGCTTATAAAGAAATGAAGAGGTGTGAATAATGTTAGGATTTGGACTAATTGCTTTATTTTTATTTTTAATGTTTATTGGTGTGCCGATAGCTTTTGTGATTGGAATTATAGCATTTTTAGGGATCTCAGCTGCCCCATATATTCCTGAAGTTACAGTAGTTATGAAAATGTTTAATGGTTTGAACTCTTTTGTTCTTTTAGCTGTACCGTTATTTATTTTAGCTGCAAATTTAATGAACAGTGGTGAGATTTCAAAAAAATTAATCAACTTTTCTATTGCTCTTGTTGGTCATATTAGGGGTGGACTGGCCCATGCAAATGTTTTAGTGTCTATGATTTTTGCCGGAATATCAGGTGCTTCTCAGGCTGATACTGCAGGGATAGGTAAAGTTTTAATTCCAAATATGATAGATACAGGCTATGACAAGGAAACTGCAGTTGGAGTCACAGCTGCTTCTTCTACTATTGGTGTTATTATTCCACCGAGTATTCCGATGATTATTTATGCTGGTTTAACTAATACATCTGTCAGTGAATTATTTATTGCGGGTATTGTTCCTGGAGTTTTAAGTGGTCTGGGAATGATGATAGTTATTTATATACTCTCATTAAAGCGTGGTTACCCAAAATATGAGAGAACTAATTTGAAGAAAATATTACGATTAGCAAAAGAAGCTTTTCCAGCTCTTATGACACCGATTATAATTATTGGTGGAGTTATAACTGGCTGGTACACAGCAACTGAGGCTGCAGCTTTTGCTTCCTTATATACATTTGTGATTGGTATGTTCTATTATAAAACTATTAAATTTAAAGATTTACCGGGAATATTAGAAGATACTTTAACTTTAAGTTCTCTTTCTTTATTTGCCTTAGCTACTGCAAGTGCTTTAGGAGAATTAATGGGTTATTATCAGGTTTCTACTATTGTGCAGCAATTCTTTACTGCTCATATACAATCAACTTCGGTATTTATGGTAATCATTATTCTCTTTTTCTTATTTGTTGGGACATTTATGGATGCTATACCAGCTATGATTTTATTTATACCAGTAATTTTGCCGCTCTCAATAAATTTAGGTATAAGTCCTGTTTTGTTAGGGATGGTTGTAATTGTAACACTTGCCATTGGTTTAGTAACTCCACCTTATGGACTTTGTCTTTTAATTGCTGCTAGAATTGGAGATATGTCGATTGAGCGTTCTTTTGGAGCAGTGATAATGTTTATTGCGGTTGTTTTAGCAGTTCTAATATTCATGGCATTTTTCCCGGATATCGCTTTTTATATTCCTAAATTATTTGTTCCATCACTAGGAATTTAATTAATTAAGTATTAAATTAAAAATTTTAGGAGGCATAATAATGTCAAAAAAAGTTGCTATAACCTCAGAATATTTTGGAAAGTTTTCTGACGAAGCTTTTACGATATTGAAAGATAATGGATTTGAGGTAATAGAAAATAAATATGATAAATTTTTAGACAAGGAAGAAGAAATAATTTCTTTAAGTAAAGAAGCGAATGCTATTATTTGTGATTTAGAAGAAATATCACAAAATGTTATTGATCAGTCTCCAAATTTAGAAATAATTGCTAGGAGAGGTGTTGGAACTGATTCAGTTGCAGTTGATTATGCCGAAGAAAAAGGTATCAAGGTTGCAAGAACTTTAGGTGTTGTTGAAAAACCTGTAGCAGAGCTGGTAATGTCATTTATCTTAAATATTTCTAGAAGAATTATCCCTCTAAACAAAGAGATGCATCAAGGGAAGTGGAATAAGATACTTGGAAATAGTTTAGAAGGAAAAACTCTGGGTATTATTGGTATGGGTAATATTGGTGAAGAAATAACCAGGAAAGCCAAGGCTTTTGATTTAGATGTCATTTATTATGATGTTGAAAGAAAGTTAGAAGTCGAAGAAAAATTTGAAATGGAATACTCTAGTTTGGATGAGTTATATCAAAAAGCTGATATAATAACATTACATGTTCCTTTAAATAAACATACAGAAAACTTAATTGATTATGAGGCACTAAAAAAAATGAAAAAGAAAGCAATTTTAATTAATACAGCTAGGGGAGCAGTAGTTAATAATAAAGATTTAAAAAAGGCATTAGATAGTGATTTAATAGCTTATGCAGCAGTAGACGTTTTTGACACTGAGCCTAAAACTGATTCAGTTTTAGTAGATTGTGATAATGTATTATTAACACCTCACGTTGGAACTTTTACTGAAGAAATCTTTATAAAAATGGATGTTTTAGCTGCACAAAATGTGGTTGATTTTTTTAATAAATAGTTTTCAAAAGGGGGGGTGAATACCCCCTAATATTATAACAAAGCTGATATATTAGATATCAACATTTAATTACCAAGGAGATGGTTTTATTGCTTAGAAGTCAAGAAATAAGAAAACAGGGAGCAGAAATAGATGCTTTAAGAATGGGAATGGACTGGACTGCAGATGACTTAGATAAAATGC
>NZ_QBLR01000268.1:0-4742 GCF_003070835.1 Halanaerobium sp.
ACAATTACTACTTTAAATGCTGAACAGAATCAGTTGCTTTTGATGAAATTCACCATATAATTAAAAAATTTGATTACCTTTTTAAAAAATAGCCTGGAGACATCACAAAATACAATTTTAATATTTTTTATTAATTCGCTAAACCACTGACAAACTTAGCAAATAAATTTCACCAAAGCCCCATAAATCAAATTTAAAGGTTATTATCAGAAGGGCACTATTTTATTACATAAAACAAATCGAAGCCTCTAAATGGAGCAAATAAAGACCTCTAATTTAAATTTAGACCACCACTTCAACCCGGAAAAACCCATACACTTTTTAGCCAAACTATTAGAACTTTTATTATTATAATCACTTATTAGATTAATTTCTAAATAAATATTTTTATAAAAAATTACTTGGAGATGATATTATGTCTTTAAATTATCAGGTAGGAGAATTTTATAAAGCTAAAACCTTTAAAGAATCTGGTTTCAATTTTCCCGATGGGGAATACAAGCTAAAGATTATTAGAGAAGGTTTCCCTGAAGATCCAGTTAATGATGAAGATGAGTTGGCTATTGCTGAAGAGCAGTGGCTTGAAGGATTAGAGGGCAGTGATCAGTATAAGACAGATTTAGATGGTAATTGGTACTACTTTGAGTTTCCTCTTAACGATGAGGGTATAGATTATATGTGGGTACCTGAGTCAGTAGTGGTAGAGGTATTTGAGTAATATTAATAAAAATAATATGAAGGTTAAATTGAATCATTGGAGAAATTAATTTAGTAGATTTTGACATAACGGTGTCGCAGCAGTATGATATTTTATTAGTGAATATATTTTTTCAATGAGCAACAATAATACCATTGAGGGAGCTGTCTGCTTATGGAAGAAGATGGTCAAGTAATAGGATTAGATATCATTGATAATAAACCTGATTACTCTAAATCAATTGAAGAAAATAATAAAGCATTAGCTGAAAAATACCTTGAGAAATATGGGGAAGTACCAGAATGGTTAAAGAAAAAATTAAAATAATTTTTTTATGAGAAGAGGTAAAATATGACTTTTATTCCTTATAAAATCAAAGATGATGGAAAAATGAAGCAGCTTAAAAAGAAGGATTTCAAGTTAGAAAAAGAGCTACAAAGTTTGGTGGAAGAAAATTTGAAAGAACTATTTGGTATTACTTTTTTAGCTACTGAATACTCTACTGGTCAAAGACATGGTGGGAGAATGGATACCATAGGTATTGATGAAAATAACTCTCCAGTGATTTTAGAATATAAGCGAAATAAAAACCAGAATATAATTAACCAGGCTTTGTTTTATCTTGATTGGCTGGTTGATCATAAGAGTGCTTTTGAATTATTGGTTAGAGATACTCTTAATAAAAAAATTGAGATTGATTGGTCCTCTCCAAGAGTTTTATGTATTGCTGAAGAATTTAATAAGTATGATACTTATGCTGTAGATCAGATGAAAAGGCCCATTGAGCTTATACAATACAGGATTTTTGAAGATGACTTATTTGCACTTGATATTCTAACAGCAGCAGAAGAGAGTAAGGGTAATAATAAAAGTTCTACTAATAAAGATTATAGTGTGGAATATCATTTAAAAAATGGTTCTGAAAGAATCAAAAAATTATTTGATGAGCTAAGAGATTTCACTCTGGAATTAGCTGATGATGTAGTAGAAAGTCCTCGCAAATTTTATATTGCATACAGGATTATTAGAAATTTTTTATGTATAGATATTCATAAAGAACACCTGCTTATATATCTTAGAATTGAACCAGCTGAAGTTGATTTAGAATATGATATTCTGAGAGATGTATCTGAGATTGGACATTTTGGAACAGGTGATTTAGAAGTAAGAGTAGAAAGTGAAGATGATATTAAATTGGCTAAACAGTTGATTGAAAAGGCTTATGATAATAGTGGAAATTAAGAATAATAATTGGGAGGATTTGAAATGTCAAAACTAACACTAGAAGAATTAGAATCACATCTCTGGGAATCAGCTAATATCTTAAGAGGTAGCATTGATTCTGCAGATTATAAAAACTACATATTTGGTCTTTTATTCCTAAAAAGAATGAATGATGTTTTTATGGAAAACAGGAAAGAAATCATTGAAGAATATGGTGAAGAATTAGCTGATGATCAGGATTTCTATACCAAGTCAAAGGTATATGTGCCCGAGAGAGCTCGCTGGTCAGAAATCAAAAAGCAGAATGAAGATATTGGTGCAGCTATTAATAAAGCCTTTGTAGTTTTGGAGCAGGAAAACCCACCACTAGAAGGGGTTTTAACTACAGTTGATTTCAATGATAAAGATAGATTACCTGACAGTGTTTTAGAAAAATTAATCCAGCACTATACAGATTTAAAATTAGATAATGATCATCTCGCAGATCCTGATTTATTAGGAAGAGCTTATGAGTATTTAATTAGGCAGTTTGCTGATGATGCTGGTAAAAAGGGTGGAGAATTTTATACACCTCGTGAAGTAGTTCAGTTATTAGTTAGAATTCTAGATCCTAAAGAAGGTCAGCGTGTCTATGATCCAGCCTGTGGTTCAGGAGGAATGCTGATTTATTCTGCTGAACATATTAGAAAAGAAGATAAAAATGGAATGGAGAATATATCACTTTTTGGTCAGGAAAGAAACCTAAACACCTGGTCTATTGCTAAGATGAATATGTTCTTACATGACCTTTATGATGCTCAAATTAAAAGAGGAGACACATTTACAGAACCCCTATTTTTAGAAGATGGAGGTAAACTGCAGCAGTTTGATAGAGTTATTGCCAATCCAATGTGGAATCAGAGCTATGCTAAGGGTGATGTGAAGGAATCACAGAAATATAATAGATTTAATTATGGCTTTCCACCTAAAAACTCTGCTGACTGGGCTTGGGTGCAACATATGTTAGCTAGTGCCAATCGTGATGGAAAGGTTGGAGTAGTTTTAGATAATGGTGTTTTATTTAGAAGTCGTTCTGAAGGTAAGATCAGAAAGAAAATTTTAAAAGAAGATTTAATTGAAGCTGTGATTGCTCTGCCTTCAAACTTATTTTACAATACTTCTTCACCTGGCTGTATTTTAATGCTGAACAAGAATAAGCCTGCCGCGAGAAAAGATAAGGTTATCTTCATCTATGGTGAGGAAGATTATGAGGAAGGAAGTAACCAGAACTTTTTAAGAGATAAAGATTTAGAAAAGATATTAGATGCTTATCATAACTTTGAAGATATAGAGAAATACTGTCGAGTTGCCGATATGGAAGAAATAGAGAGAAATGATTTCAACTTAAATGTACCTCGCTATGTTGATACAACAGAAGAGGAAGAACCAGTTGATGTAGAAGAAGTTTTAACTGAGCTTGATCAGCTGGAAAAAGAAAGAAATGAGATAGAATCAGGTATGATGGGCTATCTTAAGGAGCTTGGTTATAATGGTTAAAGAGGGATATAAAGAAGCAAATATAGGACCATTAGATTATAAAATTCCAGTTAATTGGGATATAGATTATATTAGTGATATTGAGAGTCTAGAACTTTTATCAAGTGGAATAAACAATTTTAAAGGAGAAAAAAAATATTTATCGACATCATCAATAGAAAGAAATAAAATAATAGAAATTGAAGAATTGATAGAATATAAACAAAGACCTTCAAGAGCTAATATGCAGCCAGTTATAGATTCTGTCTGGTTTGCGAAAATGAAAGATACTGTAAAAGTATATTCTTATATAGAGAAAAATAAAAATGAAATTAAAGAATATATAATGTCTACAGGTTTTATTGGAATTAAATGTAAAGAGAATATTAGTGTTGAATTTTTGAATCAATATTTTTTATGGAATCAATTTAATAAAATAAAAAATGTATATTCCCATGGTTCAACACAGCAAGCAGTAAATATGAAAGATGTAAGAAATTTAAAATTAATAATTCCCCCTCTCCCCGAACAGCAAAAAATAGCATCAATTCTATCATCAGTAGATAAGTCAATAGAAAAAACTGATGAAGTAATAGAGGAAACAAAAGAACTGAAAAAAGGTTTGATGCAGGTACTGCTTACTAAAGGGATTGGGCATAGTGAGTTTAAGGAAGTAAGAGTGGGAACAAAAATAATAAAGATTCCAAAAGAATGGGATCTCTTACAATTTGATAAGGTTTATAAAAAAAGAAATAAAAGGAATAAAGATGATGAAAATTATAATTATATAGGTTTAGAACATATTGAATCTGGTAATATTAATTTAGCTGGTTATGATAATAATGGTCAAGAAAGAAGTAGTAGTAGAATGTTTGAAACAGGTGATATTCTTTATGGTAAACTCAGACCATATCTAGATAAAGCAGCTATTAGTAAATTTGATGGTATATGCTCAACTGATATTATTCCAATGTATTCAACTAAATTATCTACTAATAAATATCTACTTTATATTTTGCATTCAAAGTTTTTTATCGATTTTGCAGTCTCTACAATGGAGGGAACTAATTTACCCAGAACTTCATGGCGTGTAATAAAAAATTTAAATATCCCTGTTCCACCAATTAAAGAACAAAAGAAAATAGCATCAATCCTCTCATCAGTGGATGATAAGATAAAAAAAGAAGAAGAATACAAAGCTAAACTAGAGCGACTTAAAAAAGGTCTGATGCAGAAACTATTAACAGGAGAGATTAGAGTAAATACAGAGATGGAGGTTTAGATAATGACTGGAAATTGGAATGAA
>NZ_QBLR01000269.1:0-4692 GCF_003070835.1 Halanaerobium sp.
GTTGTTGCAACCCAGAAGGATGAGTCTTTAAGGGGTTCTAAATTACTTGTTATAAAACCGCTTTTTGGAAAACCCAAAAAAGAAGATTGCTTAGTTGCAATTGATATTGTTGGTGCAGGAGTTGGGGAAAGAGTTTTAGTTGCGAAGGGAAGTGCTGCACGTAAAGTTGATCAGTTTTCTGATAGCCCAATTGATATGGCTATAGTTGGTATTATTGATGATATAGAGTTGGACGAAAGTGAGTTTTAGGGAGGTGTAAAAATGTCGATAGCAACTAAACGGGGAGACAAGGGTAATACCAGCCTTTTAAGTGGAGAAAGAATAAAAAAGTCTGATCCACAGGTTGAAGCATATGGAGCTGTCGATGAATTAAATTCATATCTCGGTTTAATTCGTTCTAAGATCAAATATTCCGATTTTAAAAAAATTATTTATCAAGTTCAAAAAGATCTATTTACAGTCGCAGCAGAATTGGCTTCTCTTTCTAAAAAGCCGAAAGAACAAATTAGAGAGTCTAAATTAAATTATATCGAAGAAAAGTTAGATTTATATCAAGCCAAACTTGACTTTAATGGATTTACAGTACCTGGAGAAAGTGAAATAGGAAGTTTGTTTGATATAAGTAGAACCATATGTCGGAAAGTTGAACGAAGAATGGTTGCAGCTGAAGGGAAAGACTTATTATATTCAAACACTCTAAAAAGTTATATAAATCGGCTTTCTGATTTATTGTATATCATGGCAAGAGTTTCTGATAATAGAAATTTGATTGAACAAATTACTGAGAGAGTTTTGAAAGTTTTAGCCCCAAAAGGTGATAAAAATGAAAATTAATTTAACAATAGCAGAAAATATAGCTAATAAATGTTTTGAAAAAGCAAAAAAAATTAATATTCCAATGTCAATAGCTATTATTGGTAATGATGGACAACTAGTTCACTTTAAAAGAATGGATGGTGCACTTCCAATTAGTATAGAGTTAGCACCTGCTAAAGCTTATACAGCTTATTCTTTAAGGATGACTACAGAAAAATTAAAAACTTTAACTGAACCCGGGGAAATGTTGTATGGTCTTGATACAAGTTGTGAGAATATAGTTATTTTTGGTGGAGGTATACCAATAAAATTTAATAATGAAGTGATCGGAGCAATTGGTGTTAGTGGTGGTAGTGTTCAGGAAGATATAAAAGTAGCTGAATTTGGAGTCGATTTTTTTGTAAATAGATATACAACTAATTGATTTAAGCAAAGGGGGAAGAAAATTGGAAATAAAAAAAGACGAGTTAAACAATATTGTAAATCAAGTAATTAGTTCATTAAATAAGCAGAAAGATAAAAATATTAATCTTAAACAAAAAAATAACGGTATATTTTCTAATATGGATGATGCAATCTCAGCAGCTGTCAAAGCACAAGAGTGTCTACAGTTAAACTATTCTATTGAGGATAGAGAAAAAATTATTAAATCTATGCGTGAAGCTGCCTCTAAGTATGTAGAAAAAATGTCTAAAATGACTGTAGAAGAAACTGAGATGGGGCGGGTTGAAGATAAAATAATTAAAAATAATTTAGCAATTAATAAAACGCCAGGAACAGAAGATTTAAGGACTGAAGCCTATAGTGGCAAGAAGGGTTTAACTATTGTAGAAGAAGCACCTTTTGGTGTGATCTGTGCAATAGCACCTGTAACAAATCCAACTGAAACTATTATTTCAAATGCAATTTCAATGATTGCAGCTTGTAATGGGGTCGTTTTTAATAGTCATCCAGGTGCAAAAAAAGTTTCTAAGTTTGTTATTGAAATACTAAATAAAGCAATTATAGATGCTGGAGGTCCAGAAAACTTACTAACTGCTGTAAATGAGCCTACTTTACAAACAGTTGAAAGTTGTATGAAAGATGAAAGAATTGCAATGATTGTTGCAACTGGGGGACCAGGAGTAGTAAATGCGGCTCTCTCTTCTGGGAAAAAAGCTATTGGAGCTGGAGCTGGTAATCCACCAGTTTTAGTAGATGATACTGTGGATTTAAAAAGAGTGGCAAAAGATATAATAAATGGAGCAAGTTTTGACAATAATTTACCGTGTACTTCAGAAAAAGCAATTGTGGCATTAGAAATTATAGCCGATTCTCTATTAGAGGCAATGACTGCTGAAAATGCTCAATTAGTTCATGATATAAAGGCTTTAGAGAGAGTAATATTAAATGATGATGGTTCCATTAATAAAGATTTAGTTGGTAAAGATGCATCGTATATATTAGACAAGGCAGGAGTAAAAGCTAAAAATGAAGATTTGCGTTTAGTAGTTGTAGATGTTGATTTAAAGCATCCTTTTGTTCAGAAAGAACAGTTAATGCCAGTTATTCCTCTAGTTAGAGCTAAGGATTTTAATGAGGCCATGGAAATGGGAGTCGATATTGAAGAAGGAAATCGTCATACCGCTATGATCCATTCTAAAAATGTAGATAACTTAACAAAATTTGCTAAAAAAATTGAAACAACTATTTATGTAAAAAATGCTCCTTCATATGCTGGTATTGGAGCAGGTGGAGAAGGATATGCTACTTTTACTATTGCTGGTCCTACTGGAGAAGGCTTAACATCTGCTAGAAGTTTTACACGTAAAAGAAGATGTGTATTAGTAGATGGTTTCTCAATTATATAAATTCTTAGTTGTTTATTGAGAGGAGTATTAATATGAGTTTAATTGATGATATATATAAAGCAGGAGTTGTAGGAGCTGGTGGAGCTGGTTTTCCTACTCATGTTAAATATAATTGTCAAGCCGAATATTTAATAATAAATGGTGCTGAATGTGAGCCTTTATTAATGACTGATAAATATCTTATGCGCAATTTTGCAGAAGAAATAATTGAAGCTATATATTTGGTTGCAGAAAATATTAAAGCAAAAAAAATAGTATTTGCATTAAAAAAGAAATATAAAAAAGAAATAACTTGTTTAAAAGAAATTAGTAAAAAAAAGAATTATGAAATCGAGTTTTTTTTAATGGATAGTTTTTATCCTGCCGGTGATGAACAAATTATGGTTTATGAAATAACTGGACGAACAGTACCCGAAGGTGGTATCCCAATAGATGTTGGGGCAGTTGTAACAAATGTGGGTACATTAAAGAATACTTATTTTGCTATAAAAAATAAGCCTGTCACAGATAAGTATGTTTCTGTTTTAGGTGAAGTAAATAACCCAAGTATAATTAAAGTTCCTATTGGAACTTCAGTAAAAAAATGTATAGAAATTGCTGGGGGAAGCAGCATCTCTGAATATTCAGTTATTCTTGGTGGGCCTATGATGGGTAAGAATTATGGTCAGGAAGAAGTAGGAGATGTTACTATAACTAAAAGAGATGGTGCTGTTATAGTTGTACCTAAAGATCATTTTATAATCGAAAGAAATAAACAGAGCATAGAACATATAAAAAACCAAGCTAAAGCTGCCTGTATACAATGTAGAATGTGTACAGATTTTTGTCCTCGTTTTTTAATAGGTCATGAGCTTGAGCCCCATAAAATAATGCGGGCACTTGCATATTCGGATGATGAGGAAGTATTAAAATCAGCCCAATTGTGCTGTGAATGTGGGATTTGTGAACTTTATGCTTGCCCAATGGGACTTTCTCCAAGATTAGTTAATGTTTATTATAAAAATGAAATTAGTGAAAAATATGAAAGTGAAAATGAAGATTATCAGCCAAATCTAATGCGTGATTTTAGAAAAATCCCTACTGAAAGACAGATTGCAAGAATTGACCTTTCAAAATATAAAAACCAAAAAATAAACGAAAATATAAAAGCTAATATAAACAAAGTGAAAATTAAACTTACTCAACATATAGGAGCCCCCGCAGTTAAAAAAATTGCTTTAGGAGATAAAGTTAATAAAGGAGATTTAATAGCCAAAGCTAAAGAAGATACTTTAAGTATAAATATTCATGCTTCTATCAAAGGGGAAGTAGTTTTTGCAGATGATAATGAAATAATAATTAAAAAATCAGAGGTGGTATCATGATTACTACAATTGGACTATTAGAGTTTAATTCAATAAGTCAAGGTATAAAAGTTGCAGATATAATGAAAAAAGCAGCAGATATTGATTTAATACTTGCTCAACCTACTTGTCCAGGTAAATATACCATATTAATTTCGGGAAAAGTTGGAGCAGTAAATTCATCAGTTGATTCTGGTGTAGCTGCAGGTGATCCATTTGTAGTAGATCATATGGTTATTCCAAGAATTCATAAGCAGATTTTGAGTGCTATTAATGGTACTACTGAAATTAAAAAAATTAATGCTGTGGGAGTATTAGAGTATTTTGGTATAGCTAGTGCGATTATTGGAGCTGATGCAGCTGCTAAGGCTGCTCAAGTAGATCTGATTCAGGTAAGACTTGGAACTGGATTGGGGGGGAAAGCTTATGTTAGTTTTACTGGAGATGTTAGTGCTGTTGAACAATCCTTAAAAGCAGGAGCTAGTACTGGTAAAGATTCAGGAATGTTATTTAATAGAATTATGATTTCTTCTCCAGATAAAGAAGTATTTGCAACATTATTATAGATTTGCTTTTGTATTTTAGATTATAATTTTATAAATCATAATAAGGACATTTGTCCGCCCCTAATCAAGTTCGACTAATAAAAGAGATTGATGTAATATATAGTTAAGGGGGGACAA
>NZ_QBLR01000021.1:0-28656 GCF_003070835.1 Halanaerobium sp.
GGAAAAAAACGCAGCGCAAATGAAGATAATTATTTTATAAATGAAAATATTAATTTTTTCATGGTTGCTGATGGGATGGGGGGACATGCAGCTGGAGAAGTTGCCAGTCAGACTGCAGTAGATTCAACTGCTGATTTTGATTTTGATCTATCAGATCCACTTGCAAGTCTCAAAACTTTAACTTTTAAAATTAATCAGGAAATAATTAAAAAAAGTCAGCAAAAAACTTATTATCAGGGTATGGGGACTACATTTGCTGCTGTAATAATTAAAGATCACAGGCTTTATTTTGTTAATCTAGGTGACAGCCGCATTTATTTATATAATAAAAGCAGCCAGAGTTTAAAGAAAATTTCTCAGGACCATTCACTAGTGGCTGATCTGCTGCGTGAAGGAAAAATTACCAAAGCAGAAGCTTTTAATCATCCTAAAAAAAATATAGTTACTCAGGCTCTTGGTCTGGAAGATAGTCTTGATTTAGATAAGGGACAGCTAGAAATTTCCACAGATGATTATATACTGTTGTGCACAGATGGTTTAACAGATATGGTCAGAGAAGAAAAAATAGAAAATATTTTTAAAGAGAATACAGATCTGGAGTCAGCAGCTGATGAACTCCTTCAGAGAGCTCTTAGTAATGGTGGCCTGGACAATGTTACTTTAATAGTTGCTGGTTTCAATGAAAAATAATTACTGTTTGATGATAATTGAGGTGAATTTATGCAGGGTAAGATTTTAAATAACCGTTATAAGATAATAAAAGAAATAGGACGTGGAGGAATGGCAATTGTTTATTCAGCCCGAGATACACTTCTAGAAAGAAGAGTTGCCTTAAAAATGCTGCGGCCAGAATATAAGTCTGATGATGAATTTATTGATAAATTCAGGCAGGAAGCCCGGGCTGTAGCCAGATTATCCCATCCTAATGTAGTCAGCATTTATGACATTGTAGTTGACGAAGAAAGAATCTATCTTGTAATGGAAATTGTAGAAGGTAAAACTTTAAAAGATTTAATTAAGGAAAGAAAAAAGCTGTCTATTGCTGAATCATTAGAAATCGCAGGTCAGATAGCAGCTGCTCTTTCTATAGCTCATGGTAATCAAATTGTACACTGTGATATAAAACCACATAATATAATCTTAAATGATGAACATGAGGTTAAGGTTACTGATTTTGGGATTGCAAGAGCTGTCAGTAATTCAACAGTCAGAGTAACTGAAACTGTTGTTGGAAGCGCTCATTATTTTTCTCCTGAACAGGCAAAAGGAGGAGAGATCAAGGCTTATTCTGACATCTATTCTCTTGGTGTTGTTCTCTATGAGATGACTACAGGAGAACTGCCCTTTCATGGTGAAAGTCCGATTTCAGTTGCTTTAAAACATATTCAGCAGCAGCCAGTTGAGCCTTCAAAAATTAACAATGATATACCTGATGAGGTCAATGATCTGATTATGAAGGCAATAGCCAAGGAGCCAGCCGACCGCTTTCAGGATGCTTATGAAATGCGGCAGCAGATAACTTACTGTCTTAAAAATCTTAAATCTGGAAATAAAAAAGATGATAAAAAAGATGATTTCAATGCTGATGAAACTAGAGTTATGAAAAAATCAGATTTTGATTTTTTAACTAATTCTAAAAAAGGCTCTGGCAATACAGCAGAGGAAGAACAGGAAAATAAAGAAGAAAAGAAAAAAGTTGAAACCAGGAAAAGTTTTTTCAAACAAAAAAATGATGATAAAACTGAGTCTGATCAGGATATTCAATCTTCAGATTCAGAAAAAGAAGCTGCTGATATTAGCAGACAGGAAAAAAGCAAAACAGATAAAAAGTATAAAAAGCTTCTTTTAATTACAACTGCAGTTATACTTTTTTTCCTAATTTCTGCAGGTGGAGTTGTTTTCTTTTTCAACCAGTATACAAGTGTGCCGGTGGTTGAGGTTCCTGAAATAGAAGGGAAAAGTTTAAGTGAGGCAAGAAAATTAGCTTCAGAAGTAGGCCTTAACTTAGTTGAAAATGAAGAAAGAGTTTTTAGTGAAGAAATAGCTGCTGAACACATAGTAAGCCAGCAGCCAGCTGCTGGAGAACGAATCAAACAGAGCCGGCCGCTAAATATTACTGTGAGTAAGGGTCCACAGTTAATAGAAATCCCAGATTTTATTGGTTCTTCATTAAGAGAGGCACTAATTGAATTAGATAATCTTTCTCTGAAAAGTGGAGATATCCAGTATATATTTAGACTTTCAGAAGAACCAGGAACAGTTATCAATCAGATCCCAGCTGCTGGAGCTGAGGTGGAAAAAGGAAGTGAAATTACTCTTTTTGTCAGTCGGGGTGAGCGTGATATATCTGTTAGAATGCCTGATTTAAGTGGTTTGAGCCAGGCTGAAGCATTTGAATTATTAAAAGAAAATGGTTTAAATATTGGTCAGGTCAGTGTAGAAAGTTCAGACCGTTTTGCTGATGGACAGGTTATCTCTCAGAGTGTACGCGCCGGGGAATATCTTCCCCGAGGTATCGCAGTCGATTTTGTAGTCAGCCGCGGATCTAATTTTGCTTCTGATGAAGATTATAATCTAAATAGAATTTCCGTAAATGTTACAGGTAATGAAAGCAGAGAGGTTAGAATTGTAATTGAGGATGATAATGGTGAAGATCAGGTTTATCAGGCTATACATGAACCTGGAGATAATATAATTAGAGATATTATAAGTCAGGGAGAGACTAAGATAAAAATATACTTTGATGATCAGTTAATTAAATCAGAAAGTTTTGGGGGATGATAATTTAGATGAAAGGAATTTTAGTTAAGTCAATAGGAGGTTTTTTCTTTGTAGCTGATCAAAACAAAAAAATTTATCAGTGCAGAATTAGAGGTAAAATCAGAGAAAAAATTTATCCTGGAGATTATGTTGAGATTGATAAAAAAAATAAAATTCTGGAAGAATTCTATCCCCGAAAAAATCTGTTAAGAAGGCCAAAGGTGGCCAATGTTGATCAGGTGGTAATAATGCACTCTGTTAAAAACCCTGATTTTAAGCCATCACTGCTGGATAGATTTTTGCTGCTTGTGGAAAGCTCTGGTTTTGAACCGCTGATAGTAATCAACAAAATCGATCAGGCTGAGTCCGAATTCAAAGCTGAATTTGAAGAATTTAAAGCAGCGGGTTATCAGCTGCACTTTATCAGTGTCAAAGAAAATAAAAATTTAGAGCAGTTATTTGATAAACTCAATAAAAAAATTAATGTTTTGACCGGGCCTTCAGGAGCTGGTAAATCTTCATTTTTGAACAAAGTTATAGAAGATGCTGATCTAAAAACTGCTGCAGTCAGTAAAAAATTAAAAAAGGGAGTTCATACAACGAGGATGGTGGAACTATTATCTCTACCCAACCAGGGTTGGGTCGCAGATACTCCTGGATTTTCTTCGATGTCAAAACTGAACCTTGATATTGAAGCAGATGATTTATCCTGGTATTTTCCGGAGATCGCAGCATATAATAATCAGTGTAAGTTTAACCGCTGTACACACCTCCATGAGCCTGGTTGTGTTGTTCAGGAAAAGGTAGAGAATGGAGAAATTTCAAAAAGGAGATATCAAAGTTATCAACAGTTATATAATGAACTTAAAGAAAAGGAGAGAAAATACTAATGAAAACAGAATTTGCACCATCACTGCTTGCTTCTGATTTTAGTCAGTTAAAAGACCAGATTCAGCTGGTTAAGGATGCTGACTATTTACATTTAGATGTAATGGACGGTCATTATGTACCAAATATAACTTTTGGGCCGGGTCTGATCAGTGCTGTCAGAAAGCACAGTCAGCTTCCATTTGATACTCACTTAATGATCAGCAAGCCTGAAAGGTATATCAAAGAATTTGCCGAAGCCGGCTCAGATATTTTAACTGTTCATTTAGAGGCAACTGATCATATTCACCGGGTAATTCAGCTGATTAAAGAACAGGGAATAAAAGCGGGCGTATCTTTAAACCCGGCCACACCTGTAGAAAGTTTAGAGTTCATTCTGCCAGAACTGGATCAGGTTTTAATTATGTCAGTTAATCCAGGTTTTGGAGGACAGTCTTATATCCCCCAAATGACAGCAAAGATTGCTAAATTAAAAAGAATAATTTTAGAAAATAATTATCAATGCAAAATAGAGGTTGATGGAGGGATAAAAAATCATAATCTGCAGGAAATTGTAAAGGCTGGAGCTGATATAATAGTAGCCGGCTCAGCAATTTTTGGTTCGGAAGATCCCTCTCAGGCGCTGGCTGAAATGAGGAGTACTGCTGCTGATGTCTAAAAAGAAGGCGCTTTTAGTTCTTAATGGTGAATTTGATTTAAATAAGAAGAAATTGGAACTGATTATTAAAAAAGAAGGGATAGATTTTATTATCGCAGTTGATGGAGGTAGCAATAAACTTAAAAAATTGGAGCTGCTGCCTGATCTGATTATTGGAGATTTGGATTCAATTACTGAAGAAAATAAAAATCATTTTAGGAAAGAAAAGGTAGAAATCATAAAACATCCTGTTGAAAAAGACCAGACTGATAGTGAAATTGCTGTTGATTACTGTAAAGAAAATGATTTTGAGCAGCTTTATCTAACTGCTGCCTTAGGTGGTAGAATTGATCAGCAGCTGGCCAATTTAAATTTATTAGAATATATTTATGAAATAGATTTAGAAGCAAAGATAATTTCAGATAAAATTGAGATTGCTATAATTGACCAAAAGAAAAAATTTTTAGCGAAAGAAGGTTATCGACTTTCTTTAATTCCTCAAAGCAGTACTGTCCGCGGTCTGAGTATTAAAGGCTGCAAGTATAATCTTACTAATCAGGATATTTTTCGCTCGCAGAGCAGAGGCATCAGCAATTTAATTGAGAGTGAGCAGGCTGAAGTCAGGTTAAAGAGTGGTCTATTAATTTATGTATTAGAAAAATTAAAGTAGAGAGCAGAGAGTAGATGGAGGTAATAATGGATATTTATCAAAAAGCATTAAAATTACATAGTGATCATCAGGGGAAAATTGAAGTTAAATCAAAGGTTAGAGTTCGCAATAGAGAGGAATTAAGTCTTGCTTATTCTCCTGGGGTGGCAGAGCCCTGCAGAGAAATTGAGAAAAATCCCGAAAAAATTTATCAGTATACAGCACGCGGCAATCAGGTTGCTGTTGTTTCTTCGGGTACAGCTGTTTTAGGTTTGGGAGATATCGGACCGAAAGCTGCTCTGCCGGTTATGGAAGGAAAAGCAGTTTTATTTAAAGAATTCGCAAATGTGGATGCTTTTCCTTTATGTGTTGGTACAAAAGAAGTTGATCAGATTGTAGAGTTTGTAAAACTGCTGGAGCCGACATTTGCCGGGATTAATTTAGAAGATATTTCCGCTCCGAAATGTTTTGAAATTGAAGCCAGACTAAAAGAAGAAACAGAGATGGCAATTTTTCATGATGATCAGCACGGAACAGCAATAGTTGTTCTGGCAGCGGTGATCAATGCCTTAAAACTTGTAAATAAAGAACTTGATCAGATTAAGATTGTTGTCAATGGGGCGGGGGCAGCAGCTACAGCAGTTTCCAAACTGCTTTTAGATGCAGGAGCTAAAAATTTAATTATCAATGATAAAATTGGAATTTTAAACTCAAATAATATAGAACAGTATGACTCTCTGCGTCAGGATTTAATTAAAAAAACCAATCCTGATGATTTGAGTGGAGGACTGACAGAGGCTATTAAAGATGCTGATTTATTTATTGGTTTATCTGTAGGTAATATTTTAAAAGCAGAAATGGTTGAGGAGATGGCAGCTGATCCCTTGATTTTTGCGATGGCCAATCCAACTCCCGAAATTGATCCAGAAGTCGCTTTAAATGCAGGTGCAGCAGTAATTGCAACAGGAAGATCAGATTATCCAAATCAGATCAATAATGTGCTTGCTTTCCCTGGTGTTTTCAGAGGGGCGCTTGATGTTAGAGCGTCAGAAATAAGTGAAGGGATGAAAATTGCAGCGGCTGAAGCTATAGCAGAACTTGCTGCTGATAATCTTTCAGCTGAGTATATCATTCCGGACCCTTTTGATCAGCGGGTTGTTCCGGCGGTGGCTTTTTCAGTTGCTCGGAATGCAGTTAATAATTATCTAGCTCAGCTTGATCTGAATGAAGAGCAGTTGAAAAGTAAAATTAAAAAGAATTTAGATAAATTAAAAACACAATAAAGCCATATTAAAGCACTAAAGGGAGCAGATTTATTTTGAAATAAATCTGCTCCCTTCTTTGTTTAAATCTTAATTTAGTAAGCTCTTTCAACCTTACCTGACTTAAGACACTGAGTACACACTTTAATTCTTTTTGGTGAACCATCAACAATTGCTTTAACTTTTTTAAGGTTTGGACGCTGAGTTCTTTTTGTAGAACTTGTAATGTTACGACCAACCCCACCTTTTTTCTTAGCTTTACCACGTCTCTGTATGCTATTGGCTTTATTTCCACCTTTGCCACAAATTTCGCAGACTCTGGACATAGGAAAACACCTCCTTAATAAAATTTATCTCAGATTATATTTTAACATAGATAAACAGCCTTTAGCAAGTTAATTAGAATAATTCTACAAAAATATAAATTTATATATGCAGGAAAGTATAATTTTATCTTGAAATAAATAATAAATGAGGATTAATTTAGGCAGCTCTGTTGATTTATTTCTTGCATAGAGGCCTTATATAAGATAGAATAATTATGTATGAAAAGAGGTGTAAAGAATGGAAAAAGAATTAACAAATGAACTTGGTAAGATAATAATTGATGAAGAGGTAATAGCTAAAACGGCAGGTATTGCTGTAATGGAGTGCTATGGTCTTGTTGGTATGTCTTCTAGAAGTGTGCAGGATGGTCTTGCAGATCTTTTAGGTTGGGATAATATTAGTAAGGGTGTTGGTATTGATATTAGTGAAGATAAGGTTCATCTTGATTTAAACATCATTGTTGAATACGGAACTAATATTCATGAAGTAGCTCATAATGTTATGGAAAGAGTTCGCTATACCCTCGAAAATAAAGTTGGAATTGAAGTAGTAACTATAGATGTAAATGTAAGGGGAGTGAGGGTTGGCGATGCCAATTAATAATAAAGAAAAAATTACTGCAGTAGATGCAGAACAATTTAAAGATATGATGTTTACCTCACTATACTGGCTCAAAGAACAAAAATCTTTTATTGATTCTTTAAATGTTTTTCCGGTGCCAGATGGTGATACGGGTACAAATATGTATTTAACTTTTAAGGAAGCTGTATCCAGTCTGGAGGACAAAAGCTCTAGAAGTGTTTCAGAACTGGCTGCAGCGCTCTCTAAAGGTGCATTAATGGGAGCTAGAGGAAACTCAGGGGTTATACTCTCTCAGCTGATCAGAGGTTTTGCACAGGCCCTTAAAAACAAGAAGAAGATGAAAGTTAAAGATTTAGCTAATGCACTTAACAAAGCTTCTGAAGTTGCCTATCATGGTGTTTTGAAACCAGTAGAAGGAACAATTTTAACTGTCTCGAGAGAGGCTGCCGAAAAAGCTCAGGCAGAGATGGATTCTGCTGCTGATATTATAGAACTATTTGAAATAACAATTAAGGCTGCAGAAGAATCTTTGGAGAGGACTCCAGAGCTGCTGGCTGCTTTAAAAGAAGCAGAGGTTGTAGATGCTGGAGGTCAGGGATATTTAACCATCCTTGAAGGAATGCTCAAAGGGTTAAAAGGAGAAAAGATCGAATATCAGGCGGCTGCAGCTGATTCTAAAACTAGAAAGAAATCTGAGCCTGCAGAAGATATTAAATTTACTTACTGTACCCAGATGTTGATTGAAATTGACAGCCGTAAATCTAATATTGACCGTATGATTGACAGGATTAGAAAAGATATGCAGAGTTATGGGGACTCAATTATGGTAGTTGGAAGTGATGATGTTATTAAGATTCATGTTCACACCAACCATCCTGGTGTTTTATTAGAATACGGTCTTAAAAAGGGTAAAGTTTTTGATATTAAAATTGATAATATGCGCAAACAAAATCAGGAAAAAGTTCAGCGGGAAAATGACACTGATTTTGATCATTCTAAGTTCCATCAGGATAAAAATGCAGACTCTGCTGTTGAAGCTAAAGAGAATAAACCACCGAAAGAGGTGGCAGAAAAGAATGAACTTAAAACAGCAGAAGTTTCTGAGCAGGAAGATTCAGAAATTGTGGTAGAGAAAAATACTGGGATTATTTCTGTAGCTAATGGTGAAGGTGTAGTTAATATTTTAAAAGAGCTTGGAGTTGATTATGTTATTAAAGGTGGACAGTCAATGAATCCTTCCACCAATGATTTTCTCGAGGTTGTAGAGAGAATGAATACTGATCAGATCATTATACTCCCCAATAATAAGAACATTATTTCTGCGGCCAAACAGGTTTCAGAACTGAGTGAAAAAGAGATAGCAATTATTGAAACTCGTTCTATTCCGCAGGCAGTCACAGCACTAATGATTTTTGATGACCAGGCTTCTCCTGCAGACTTAAAAGAAAGTATGGAAGCAGAAATTAAGTATGTTAAAACACTTGAGATAACACAGGCTGTTAAAGACTCTAAAATTAATGGTCTGGAAATAAAAAAAGATAGTTATATCGGACTGAAAGATGGAGATATCTTAGTTAGTGCTGATACAGAAAGAGAAACTGTAATTAATTTATTAAATAAAGTGGCTGAAGATGAAGAGCTGGTCACTATTTATTATGGTGAAGGCATAACTGAGGCAGAAGCAGAAGAAATCAAAGCTATTATGGAAGAAAACTTTGATTTTGATGAAATAGAAATCTATCCAGGAGGACAGCCACTTTATCCCTTCATAATTTCATTAGAATAGGATGTGTTAATATGATAGCTCTAGTAACTGACAGCACCTGTGATTTACCTGCAGAGATTCTGGCTAAATACCAGATTGAAATTGTACCCTTAACTGTACATTTTGACGAAGATACCTATTATGACAAAGTTGATCTGGATAGTGAGGAATTTTATAAGATGATGGAATCTGCAGCTGATTTACCAACAACTTCACAGCCATCTGTTGGGCTTTTTATGGATAAATATCAAAAATTAGCTGCAGAATATGATCAGATAATTTCGATTCATTTGTCCTCTGCTCTAAGTGGTACCTGTGAGTCAGCAAGACTGGCAGCTGCTCAGCTGGAAGATTTGAATGTTGAGATAATAGATTCTAAATCAACAAGTACGGGTCTGGGCTTTATGGTACTGCTGGCTGCGAAAATGATTAAAGAGGGAAAAAATCTTGAAGAAATTAAGGAAAAAATTCTAGAAGAGAGAGAAAACATTACTATCTATTTTACTGTTAACGAACTAAGTTATCTGGAAAAAGGAGGAAGAATTGGTAAAGCACAGGCTTTTTTGGGTAGTATATTTAATTTTAATCCAATTTTAGAACTTTCTGCTGTCACTGGAGAAATCACTCCCAGGGAAAAAATAAGAGGCTATAAGAAAACAAATCAGAAAATGATTGATTTAGCTTTAAATGCTGCTGAGGACAGTGAAAAAGTTAATTTCGCTTATATTTATGGTAAAGATAGTGGTAATTATCAGCAGTTCAAAGAACTTTTTGAAGCAGATTTAAACGCACAGGATGATTTTAAATATCAACTTTTAGAAAATAAAATTGGAACTGTTTTAAGTTCTCATACAGGTCCTCAGGTTTATGGGATTGTTATTTATAGAGGAGAATTATTGAGCTAATGAAACTTAAACTTTCAGATGAAGTGCAGTTTGTTAAAGGTGTTGGGCCCAAATGGGCCGAACGCCTTTCCAAATTAGAGATTAAAACAGTCAGGGATCTTTTTTATTATTTTCCCCGAGAATATGAGGACCGCAGCCAGATTAGCCAGATCAAATATACTGCTCCAGGAGAGCAGGTTAATTTTAAGGTTGAAGTTTTAAAAATTGACTATCAGAAAATCAGATATAATCTTGATTTACTGCGGGTTACTTTTTCTGATGGCAGTGATGTGGTAAATGGAATCTGGTATAATCAATCCTATCTGCGGGACCAGTTTCAAAAAGGGGATAAATATATAATCAGCGGCAAAATTAGTGAAAAAAACTGGCACAAATATAAAAGAAAAGAAATAAATAATCCTGTTTACGAAAAATTGGGTTCTGAAGCTTCGGTCTTAAATACAGGACGAATTGTTCCCATTTATTCATTAACTGAAGGCATTACTCAGCGCAGGCTGCGCCGGGTGATTGCTAATGCTTTAAAAAGTCATGCTTTTTTACTTGAAGATGAATTGCCAGAAATTATTTTAAAAGAGCATAATTTTCCTGATTTAAAAACATCTATTCTTGGTATGCACTTTCCTAAAAATGATAAACATCAAAAATTTTCTCGCCGCCGGCTGGCTTTTGAGGAGTTTTTTTATCTGCAGCTTTATGCTCTGGAAGAAAAGAAAAAATATAAAGAGCTCCAGGGTATTGAGCATCAATTTAAAGAAGAAGAGAGCAGCAAGTTTCTTGCAGCTCTTGATTTTGAGTTGACATCGGCTCAGAAGCGGGTGAGTTTTGAGATTAGAAAAGATATGGAATCTAAAAAAACTATGTCTAGACTGCTGCAGGGAGATGTAGGCTCAGGTAAAACTGTAGTTGCAGGTCTGGCGCTACTGCAGACTATGGCGAATGGCTATCAGGGAATTTTTATGGCGCCAACAGAAATCCTGGCTGAACAGCACTTTTTGAATTTTAAAGAACTTTTAGCTGACTTTGATTATAATATTTCTCTGCTGACAGGTAGTGTGAAAACAGCAGAGAGACAGGAGATTGAAGCTGAGATAGAAACTGGAAAAACTGATTTAATTATTGGTACTCATGCTCTTTTTCAGGAAAGTTTAAATTATGATAATCCGGGTCTAATAGTTATTGATGAACAGCACCGCTTTGGTGTAGAGCAAAGACACAGTCTAAAAGAAAAAGGTGACAGCCCTGATTTATTAATTATGACAGCAACACCGATCCCGAGATCAATGGCCATGTTAATTTATGGAGATCTTGATCTTTCGGTAATTGATGAGATGCCGCCGGGGAGAAAAGAAATAGCTACTTTCTGGAGAAGAGAAAATAGACGAAAACAGATTTATTCATTTTTAAAAGAAAAAATAGAATCAGGGAGGCAGGCCTATATAGTCTGTCCCCTGATTGAAGAATCAGAGGAAATGCCGGAACTTGTATCTGCAGAAGAGCTATTCAATGATTTAAAAACTGGATTTTTTAAAGAACAGAAGCTGGCTTTAATTCACAGCTCAATTTCTGCAGCAGAAAAAAAAGAGATTATGGAAAAATTCCGAGATGGTGAGATTGATATTCTGGTAGCAACAACTGTAATTGAGGTTGGGGTAGATGTAAGCAATGCCAGTATTATGATCATCGAAAATGCAGAAAGATTTGGACTGGCCCAGCTGCATCAGCTCAGGGGAAGAGTTGGCAGAGGCCGTCATCAGTCTTACTGTATTTTGATTTCTGATCCTCCGGGAGAAGAAGCTGCTCACCGCCTGGAAATTATGTGTAAAAGTAATAATGGTTTTTTAATTGCCGAAGAAGATTTAAAGATGCGGGGTCCGGGGGAATTTTTTGGAACCAGACAGCATGGGATCGATGATTTAAAAGTAGCCAGTTTAATTGATGATCAGGAGCTTCTGGTTGAGGCAAGGGATGAAGCTCAAAAGATTGTAGGAATAAAAGACTGGCAGCAGCAGTATCAAAAGTTAGCAGAAATTATTTCAAAAATAGAATTAAAGATTTAATTATATCTGGAGGAGTTATTTAATGAGAATTATTGCCGGCAGAGCTGGTGGTTTAAAATTAAAAAGTTTAAAAGGAAGAGAAGTTAGGCCGACCCTGGATCGGGTAAAAGAATCAATGTTTAATATTATTGCATTTTACCTACCGGGAGCGGAAGTCCTTGATTTATTTAGCGGTTTTGGCAGTCTGGGGATTGAGGCCTTAAGTCGAGGAGCAGAGAAGGCAGATTTTGTAGAAATAAAAAAATCTCATCTTAAGATTATAGAAGATAATTTAAAAAAAGCCAAATTTTATGATCAGGCAGAGCTTTTTAATCAGGATGTTTATCAGTATTTAAAAATCTGCGGTAGAAAATATGATTTAATTTTCATGGATCCACCTTATGAAAAACAGATGACAGCAGAAGCAGTAAAATTAATTTTAGCTAATAATTTATTAAAAGAAAACGGTCTGATTATTAGCGAAAAATCAGCTGCAGAAAAGGCAGAAGAATTTGAGGGTTTAAGTATTATAAAAAATAAACACTATGGAAATTCATTATTAACAATCTATAAACTAAAATAAATTATAAGGGGTAGTTAATATGAGTAAAAAAATTGTATATCCAGGTAGTTTTGATCCTGTTACTAATGGCCATCTTGATATTGTTGAAAGAGCGGCTAATATTTTTGATGAAGTTATAGTTTCAGTATTCTGCAACCCCAATAAAGAGCCAGTATTTACAATGGATGAAAGGGTTGAAATGTTAAAAAAAGCTACCAAAAAGTTTAAAAATGTAAAAGTTGATTCTTTTTCTGGCTTAACAACCAAATATGTTCATTCTATTGGTGGTGAGGCCATTTTACGTGGTTTAAGAGCTGTTTCTGATTTTGAAGGTGAATTTCAGATGGCTTCAATGAATAAACATCTTGACCAGGAAATTGAAACTATATTTTTGATGACTGATACCAAATATGCTTTTTTAAGTTCAAGCGTTATTAAAGAAGCAGCTTATTTTGATGGTAATATTAAAGATCTTGTCCCTGATTTTGTTTATAAAAAATTGAGAAATAAATTTAAAGAAAAAAATCAGGAGGGATAATGTGTCAGCAGCAGCTTTTTTAAAACTGGTCGAAATTAGAACTAAGGTTGCCAGTTTCACTCCTTTTTTACTGGGTAATTTATATCTTGTCTACCATTATTCTAATTTTAACATTTTTAATTTTTTTCTTTTCTTTTTTTCGCTGCTCTGCGTAGATATGGGGACAACTGCAGTTAACAATTATCAGGATTTTCTCAGGGCTAAAAGAAAAGAAGGCTATAATTATGAAGAACATAATGCAGTAGTAAACTACAATTTAAGTGAAAAAAATGTTAAAAAAACTATTTTTATTCTTTTTTTACTGGCAATAGTAAGTGGAATACTGCTTTATCTAAACACTGATGTTATAGTTTTAATCATTGGTATTATTTCATTTATAATTGGTATTTTATATACTTCAGGACCGGTGCCTATTTCTAGAACTCCGCTTGGAGAAATTTTTTCTGGTTTCACAATGGGTTTTTTTATCACTTTTTTAGCAGTTTATGTACATAATTTAGATTTAATCGATTTAGTAATAAATAATAGCTTATTAATAATAGAGTTTAAATATCTTGATATTTTTAAAATGTTTATCTTTTCACTGCCGCTGATTTTTGGCATTGCCAACATTATGCTGGCAAATAATATCTGTGATCTCGAAGATGATCTGGTAAATAAGAGATTTACTCTGCCGATCTATCTTTCTCGAAGTAAAAGTCTTAAATTATTCAGGTATTTATATTATTTTTCTTATCTGAGTATTTTAGCAGCTGTTTTGTTAAATATTCTGCCATTAATATCTCTTTTTTCACTTTTATCTATTTTTATAGTACAGCCAAATATAAATCGTTTTGAAAAATACCAGAGCAAAAAAGAAACATTTGTTTTATCAGTTAAGAATTTTATGATTATAAATTATTCTATCGCAGTAACTTTATTAATTGCAGTTGCTTTTTAAAAAAGGGGGTAAAAATTTATGACTTTAATAGGAAATATTATCTGGTTTATTTTTGGTGGTCTGATTGAGGCTATTGGTTGGTGGTTTGCAGGACTTCTCTGGTCAATTACAATTATTGGAATACCAGTTGGTAAACAGTGTTTTAAGATGGCAAAAATGCAGCTTGCACCATTTGGTAAAGAAATAGTCGAAAAAGATAGTTCTTCAATTGGTTTAATTGCAAATATTATCTGGATTATTGTTTTTGGCTGGGAACTTGCTGTTATTAATTTAGTTTCTGCTCTTATTTTTGGAATAACAATTATTGGAATTCCGTTTGCTAAACAAAGTTTAAAACTCGCTTATTTATCATTAATGCCTTTTGGAAAAGATATAAGAAAAGTAAAATAACGAGGTGTTTTTTAGATTGCAGATTAATAATTGTGGACTTGTATTAGAAGGCGGAGGAATGAGGGGAGCTTTTACTGCTGGTATTATCGATTATTTACTAAAAAATGAGATTCATTTTGATTATACTATTGGAGTATCGGCTGGAGCCAACAATGGTGCTAATTATACCAGCAGACAGATTACCCGCAATAAAAAAATATTTACTGAACTTGTAGAAGATAAGAGATATATGGGAATAAAAAATTTAATTAAAGATGGAAGTTACTTTGGGATGGATTTTCTTTTTCATCAACTTCCACATGAAATTTTACCCTTTGATTATCAGAGTTTTAAAAAATCAACTACAAGGCTTAAGGTCGCAGTTACAGAGTGCAGCAGCGGTGAAGTTAAATATTTTGAACCTCAGCAGTATGATAAAATCAATAAAATTGATAGGATTTTTAAAGCATCGAGTAGTTTACCCCTTGTTTCAAATCCGGTAAAAATTGGTGATAAATTTTATCTTGATGGGGGAATTAGAGATTCGATACCAGTAAAAAAAGCTCTGGCAGATGGTTATCAAAATTTACTTGTAATTTTAACCAGAGAGAGAGGATACCGAAAAACTCCAATTAAAGCAGAATTTATTATGGAACTTTTTTTAAGAAAATATCCCAATTTAATTGATGATTTAAAGGAAAGACATCAAATTTATAATCAGAGTCTTGATTTAATAGCAGAAAAAGAAAAAGCTAATCAGTTTTTTGTTTTCAGACCCGAAAAAATTGATATTGACCGCTTCAGTCGTGATACAGAAGAACTTGAAGACTTATATAATTCTGGTTATCGGCTTGCAGAAAAAAGATCTGCAGAACTTAAAAATTGGTTAATAAATATTAAGGAGTAATTATGGATTTATCTTTTGACAGCTCGATTACAGCAAAGGTTGTTAAGGCAGTTGCAGAATTTGATTTAATTGAAGATGGAGATCGGATAGCAGTTGGTCTTTCTGGTGGTAAGGACAGCACTTTTTTATTAATGATTTTAAAAATATTTGCGGACCATTTTAATAAAAATTTCAGTTTGATGGCAGTTCATGTTGACCCGGGTTTTAAAAATTCCACTGCCGTTAGAATCAAAGATTTTTGTGAACAAATAAATGTTGATTTAAAAATTATAGAAACTAAAATTGCTAATTACATAAACGAAGCAGAAACCGAAAATCCCTGTTCCAAATGTGCTCATTTTCGTAAAGGGGCTATAATTAATTATCTGCAGCAGAATAATTATAATAAGCTTGCTTTCGGCCACCATCTGGATGATGCTGTGGAGACATTTTTGATGAGTATTTTTTATTCCGGTCAGCTTAAAGCTCTGCAGCCTGAGAGATTTTTGAGTAAAAGTGGAGTAAAAATTATTAGACCTTTAATATATTTGAGAGAGGATATTATTTCTGCAGAAATTAACAAAAGAAAAATTGAAATAAAAAAGAGTGCCTGTCCCTATGATGGCAATTCAGCGCGTTCTCAGATAAGAGAAGATTTTGCTCATTATTTTAATGATCAGCAGTTATTTGCTAATCTAATTTCAGCAATGAGAGACAGTGACAATAGAGAACTGTGGCCTGAAAAGGAAGATTTTCAACTTTTAAGAACAAAAATGAAAAAATACTGGCGCTAAAAAGGTGGAAAACTGTATGTCAGAAATAGAAAATGAAGAATTTATAATCCAGAAATTAAAATTTACTCAAAAAAGACTCAATTTAATCTATCAAAAATCCCCTCTAGCATTTATTTCCTGGAATCGTGAAGGAGATATCATTGATTTAAATCAGGCAGCAGAAGAGTTATTTGGTTGGAATAAAATAGAGATAGAAAACAAAGATTTTATTTCTACAATTATAGCGGCAGAAGACAGGGGTGTCTGGCTGAAGTGGAAAAATAATAAACTGGATTCTCTTCCGCAAGATTTGATGAGTCGAGGAATAAAAAAAGATGGCTCCATCATTAACTGCAGCTGGAATAACGCTGTAATTAAAGAAGATGGAAGTGTCGAAGAGGTTATTTCTATTGCCAAAAATTTAAGTAAAGATTTAGAACAGGAAATGAAAATGCTTAAACTTGTAAAGGCAATAAATAAAACAGATAACTGGGTTGTAATCACAGATCAATCTGGAGTTATTGAATATGCCAACACCACTGTTGAAGAGATAACAGGTTACAGCAAGGATGAAGTAATTGGTAAAAAACCATCTCTTTTTAAATCAGATAAGCACAATAATAAATATTATAAAAAACTCTGGCAGACAATAAAGTCTGGTGAGGTCTTTAACGATGTAATTATTAATCAAAAAAAGAATGGAGAATATTTCTATTCTGAACAGACTATAACCCCGATAAAAGATCACAACAGTAAGATTATTAATTATATATCTGTCGGCAGAGACATTACTCAAAACGAAAAACTGCGGCGAAAAATTGAATATATTTCTAATTATGATCTTATAACAGGCTTACCAAACCGAAAATCTGTAAGAAGTAAAATTGATAATCTAATTGAAATTAATTCTGATAAAAAAATTGCAGTTTTAGTAGTCAATATTAACCGCATCAAATATTTAAATGATATATATACAGATTCAGAAAGCAATTACAGTTTAATTAATCTGGTGGCAGAAGAAATCAATGCCAGGGCAGACAATAATTCAAAATGTGTTAAAATAGATATTGATAATCATCTTTCTTACCTGGGTGGCGATAATTTTGCCATGATAGTAGATGATCTCAATTCTGCAAATGAAATCTACAAAACAGCTGAGAATTTATTAGAAATCTTTTCTGATACAATTATCTATAATAATGAACCATTTATGCTGAATGCCCGAATTGGTATTTCAGTTTATCCTGATGACTGTAATAATTCACAGAGCTTACTTTCCAATGCCGAAATTGCTCTAATTAATATTAAGAAAAATGATTACGCTTTTTTTGACCGGGAGATGAACCAGGAAATTAAACAATTTACTAAAATGGAGGCCAGGCTTGATCAGGCAATAAAAAATGATGAATTTGTAATTTATTATCAGCCCTACTACAAAGGGAAAACTAAAGACCTTTATGGAATGGAAGCCCTGATTAGGTGGCAGAGTCCGGATAAAGGTCTGATATCACCGGCAGAGTTTATTCCTGTTTTAGAAAATTCTCAGCTAATTAAAAAAGTAGGTCTAATTGTTATTAATAAAGTAGTTAAAAGTATAAAAAACTGGCTGAATTCCGGTTTTAAAGTTGTTCCAATTTCTATTAATCTGTCCGCCAGACAGCTTGAAGATAGTAACCATCTGCAGAGTATTTACCAGATTATAGAAACTGCTGGTATAGATAACAACTTAATTAATTTTGAAATTACAGAATCTAGTGCCATGGATGATGTTAATCACAGCTTAAAAGTAATGAACAAAATGAAGGAAAAGGGATTTTCTATTTCCATTGATGATTTTGGGACGGGATATTCGTCATTTAGTTATCTGCAGAAATTTCCGATTGATTATCTTAAAATCGATATTTCATTTATCCGGAATATGACCTTAAGTGATGATGGCAGAAATATTGTGGAATCAATAATTAATATTGCTCATCTTTTAAAATTAAAGACTATAGCTGAAGGTGTAGAAAAAGAAATTGAATTAGAATCTCTTAATCAGCTTAATAATGATATTATTCAGGGATATTATTTTAATCCACCAATGCCGGAAGTTGAGCTTGAAAAAATATATAGTGATAAATAAATATTTAAATTATTAAAGACCGCTCTTTTTTAAGAGCGGTCTTCTGCAGTTTTATCTATCTATTTGATTTTAGATAATTAAGTTAAATGACTTCTTCTGCTTTTTTACCAAAGAAACTAACAATCAGGTAAAGAACGATAAGTCCTAAAGGTAATAGGTAAACAGATGACAGTCCAAAGCCAGCTGGTAAAAAGCCGAATAAAGCAGCTACCAGTCCAACTGTTAAAGCATAAGGCATCTGAGTGCTGACATGATCCATATGATCAACAGCAGAGGCTGTAGAAGACATGATAGTTGTATCAGAAATTGGTGAACAGTGGTCTCCCATTACACTTGCTGTTAAGACAGCAGCAATTGTAGGCAGCATTGGTATTCCAATTGAGTTTGCAAGAGGAATAGCAAGCGGCATTACAATAGCTACAGTTCCCCAGGAACTTCCAATTGTAAAGGCAATAAATGCAGAAAAAGCAAAAATCACCATCGGAACAATTTCTGGAATAATGTTTCCTTCTAAAATACCTACTAAGTAATTTGCAGTTCCTAAATCTTCGGTAATACTACCGATAGACCAGGCTAAAACAAGGATTAAACAGGCAATAAACATTGATTTTGCTCCATCAATCCAGCCGTCAACAGTTTCGCTGATATTGAGAATCCCCTTAGAAAAAGAAAGAATTCCTGCGATAAAACTACCTGTAATGGCTGCCCAGAGAAGAACAATACTTGCATCAGCATTACCAAAAGCATCTCTAACTGAAGTTCCAGCTTTCAAACCACCGCCATTATACCAGAGGCCAATTAGAGTGATTAGAATAACTCCAATAATAGGTAAAAATGAATTGCTAAAGGTAAAACTTTTTCCTTCTGGTTGTTCAATTTCTTCCATTTCCTGAGAAACCATCGGAGTAGATCCCGGTCTCAAAGTTTCCCCAGTTGAGCGTGCTCTTTTTTCTGCCTTTAACATCGGTCCAAAATCTTTGGCAGTAAAGATAATTATTAAAGCAAAACCAAGTGCAAAAATACTGTAAAAACGATAAGGTATAGTTTGCACAAAGGTTCCATAAGCATTCATTTCCAGCCCGAGAGAATCAAAGCCATCTCTAATTACTCCAACTTCAAAAGCAATCCAGGTTGAAATTGGCACAATACTTGAAACTGCGGCAGCAGTTAAATCAACTATAAAAGCCAATTTTTCTCTTGAAATTTTCATTTTATCAGTTATTGGGCGCATTGTGTTTCCAACAATTAAGGTATTTGCGTAATCATCAAAAAAGATCAGAACTCCCATAAACCAGGCTGCAAGTTGAGTTTTAAGTACAGAATTTGCCTTTTCGGCAACATATTCACCGATAGCAATAATCCCGCCTGATTTATTAATTATCCCGATCATACCTCCCATTGCCAGTAAAAACAAAATAATACCGGCATTCCAGGAATCAGCAAGTGAAGCTAAAATATAATCATCCAGAGTATGCATAAAAGCAAAGATTGGATTATATCCATTTGTAATCAGTGCACCTGCAAAAACTCCTAAAAATAAAGACAGAACAACCTGTTTGCTCCACCAGGCTAAAATGATAGCCAGCAGTGGCGGCAGCAGAGAAATAATACCATAACTTTCCATAAATAAAGCCTCCTAGTTTTTGTTTTCTAAAAATTGAATAAAAGTTTTAGGGCATAAAAAATACCCGGCGATATGCCGGGTTAATAGCAAAAATCGCCTCATCCTTATTCTGAGATAGCACAACATAGTATAATACTATGACAGTTCTGTACATTTTATGTACAGCCCCAGCGGGATTTTTGAATCCTAAAAACCCCACTTCGGCAGAAAACCCTTTCATTCTAAATATAAACTGGATTCAAGCTTGAGTTTAGAATTACTGATTTTTTCTGCTCCTCTACCTCATCAATTAGATGAGGTATTTATTATGATTAGCAATAGCTAATCATTTCTCAATATTCAATTTCATATAAAATTATAACCCAGCCTGTAATTTATGTCAAGAAATCTGGAAAAAATTTTGCATTGAACAGGGTTTATAATATATAATAGATATGTTGACTTTTTTTGAGAGTGGTCTAAAAGTTTCTGTTTCAGCAGCTTTTTTGCTGCTGAATACCAATAAATTAATCAAAAAGGAAGATCTTTATGAGAAACAAAAGGTTAAAAAATTTTTATTCTCGTTTAATAGGAATAATATTTATCTTGTTTGTTATTAGTCATTTTATACCACTGCCCTATCAGGTTATGGAGCCCGGTATTGCGGCTGAACTTTCGCCAATGATTGAGGTGAAGGATGGTTATGAAAATGAAGGAGAGTTTTTACTGACTGCAGTCAGTACCAGAAGAGCTATGGCCTGGGATTATTTTTATATTAGTGTTTTTGAGCCAGAAGATAAAGAGTTAACTGCTATTTCTGAACAGCTGCCGGAAAACATGGAAATGAATGAATATATAGAATTAATGGCTGAGCTGATGGAGGAAAGCAAACTTCAGGCTCAGGCGGTTGCCTTTAGACAGGCTGGTTATGAGGTTGAGGTTTCAGGAGAAGGTGCAGAAGTCGTAGAGGTTATGGAAGATGGAAGTGCCTATAATAAATTAAAATCCGGGGATTTAATTATAGCTGTGGATGGTAAAAAGGTAGAAATGGCTGCTGATGCAGTTAATATAATTAAAAACCGGGAGATTGGAGATGCAGTTGAAATTACAGTTTTGAGGGACAATAAAAAAATAAACTTCAATCTAAAAACAGTTGAACTTGAAGGCAATGAAGGAAATCCTTCTATTGGAGTTTTAATAAGGTCTAAAGGATTGGATTATAATATTCCACGCGAAGTTAGCTTTGACACAAAAAATATTATTGGTCCTTCAGCAGGTAGTATGTTTAGCATGGAAATCTACAACCAATTAATACCATCAGATATTACTGGAGGCAAAAGAATAGCTGGGACTGGAACAATCAGTCTTAACGGAGAAATTGGCCGAATAGATGGTGTTGAATATAAGATAATGGCAGCTAAAGAAGCCGGTGTTGATCTATTTATTGTACCAGAAGAAAATTATAAAAAAGCTTCTGAATATGCTGGTAATTTAGAGCTGTTAAAAGTTACTAATATTGATGATATTATTGAATATCTTGAAAAAGACCTTAAAATCTAAATCTTATTTAGATTTTTATTAATTTTTGATAAAAATCTCTGTTGGCCTGGCTGTGTGTTGAATTCTGATAAAGCAGTGAATAAAGATCTGAGGCCAGAAGATCATAACTCAATGAAAGCTCAAGTGGACTGCTGGTCTTTAAATCAACAGAATTTAATTCTGCAGCTGGATTGATTATTATTTCAAGCCCAGATTTTTCTTTAAGCTGAGAAAGTAAATGTTCTTTACCTCTTCGGATTCCCAGCACTCTTAGATAGTGAGGAGCATTTTCCTCTACCAGCTTTATTTTTTCAGCGTCAAGCTCAAAATAAAGTTGCAGCAGTTTTCTTTTAAGTCTGCTTTCTGTTAGATTTTTTGATTTTAATGATTCCAGAAATGAGTCAGTATTAAAAGCAGCCGCTGCTTTCTCAATTATTCTATTTTCCAGTCCGTTTTTAATACCCTTATATTTTCTTAAATCATCAGCCTGAAGGCGTCTTAACTGATCAACTACTTTGTTGAAAAGCTTTTCTTCAGCCTTCTTTGTAACATAACGTCCCTGTTTGATTTCATCTTTTAAAATTTTCCAGGACTCAGCTGGCATTAAACTTCTGACATCAGTCACTGCCTCAGCCCGGGCTTTAGAATTAATAATATTTCTGATCAGGGAAGCGCTGGCATAGTTTTTATTTATATTTTGGCTGTGGTAGTCTGTACCGGTTCTTTTAATAGTATATGGCTTGATATCTGAATCTAACTTAATTAATGACTTTAGATATTCTATGCCCAGGATGTTATTGGGAGCTTTCAATACTTTTTCGATATGATTTTTGTTAAATTTCTGCAGCTTTGGATAATACTGAATGCAGGCAAGGAGGGCTTGGCGCCTTGCGGTTGGAAAATCAATACCAGTTTTCAAATATCTCTGCAGTTCAGCTTTAAATTCAGAGCTTTCATTTGCAAATGCGTCTGCAGCAGCAGTAAGGATCTCAATATTGCCGGCTTCACTGCCGAAGACAATTGAATCTACCAGCTTAGTTTTTTCTAAACTTAAAACCGAGTAATGAGCAAAATATTCAGCACTCCGAATATTATAAATTAAAGGGAGTTCTAGAACAAGATCAGCACCACATTTTAGGGCCTGCCGTGTTCGAGCCCATTTATCTAAAAGAGCTGCATCTCCACGCTGAGTAAAATTCCCACTCATAATTACAAGCAGCTCATCATTTTTTGTTATTTTTTTACTCTGGTTTAGATGATATTGATGACCATTATGAAAAGGGTTATATTCTGTAATCAATGCAGTTAATGCCATAAAAACACCTCATTATTTAAATTTGATTTAATTAATTAAGTACTACTGTATAATAAAAGTTTTACTTTTCGAACTTCTTTCTATAAAGAAGGATTTGATACTTTAACACAGTATTATATATATAATAGCAAATAAATATATAAAGAACAAATTACATATTTTAAAACCACGGGGGAGGATATTTAAGATGGATGTACTTAAAAATTTCAAGGAGAGAGCAGCTTCTGATTTAAAGAAAATTGTTTTTGCTGAAGGTGATGACGAAAGAATAGTTAAAGCCGCAGCAGAAATAGAAGCTGAAGGGATTGCCGAAATTGTAATTTTAGGTAATCTAAAATCTATTCAAAAATCTGCAGAGGAGTATGAAGTTGATTTAGACGGGGTTGAAATTATTGATCCTGAAAATTCTGATTACATAACTGAGTTCAGAGATGAATTTTTTGAATTAAGAAAACATAAAGGGATTAGCCGGGAAGAAGCAGAAAAAGCTATCAAAGACCCACTGTATTTTGGAACAATGATGATTTATACAGATAAAGCAGATGGAATGGTTGCCGGAGCAGCTAATGCAACCGGTAATGTTTTAAGACCGGCTTTTCAGATAGTAAAAACTGCAGAAGGGATTTCAACAGTTTCCAGTGCAATTATAATGGTCCTTAAAGATAAATCATTTGGAGAAGAGGGAGTAATGGTCTTTTCTGACTGTGCTGTAAATCCAGCTCCAAATTCAGAACAGCTGGCAGAGATAGCGATAACTACAGCTGATACAGCACACAGATTATTAGATTTTGATCCAAAAGTAGCGATGCTTTCATTCTCCACAATGGGCAGTGCCCGGCATGAAAATGTAGATAATGTACAGCAGGCAGTAAAGATTGCCCATCAGAATGCACCTCATTTAAAGATTGACGGTGAAATGCAGGCAGATGCTGCTTTAGTAGAAAGTGTTGGTCAAAGAAAAGCTCCAGACAGTGAAATAGCTGGAAGAGCAAATGTTTTAGTTTTCCCTGATTTACAGTCAGGAAATATTGGTTATAAGCTTGTACAGAGACTTGCAGGTGCAGATGCAGTTGGTCCAATTCTACAGGGGCTGGCAGCACCAATCAATGACCTGTCTCGCGGCTGTTCAGTAGATGATGTTGTTAATTTAACAGCAATTACAGCAGTACAGGCTCAAAATAAATAAAATTTATAGGGGGAAGAAAATGAAAATACTTGTAATTAATAGTGGTAGTTCGTCTTTAAAGTATCAGTTATTCAATATGGAAACAGAGAGTGTACTGGCAAAGGGTTTAATTCAAAGAATTGGAATTGATGACTCATTTTTAGAATATGAAAATGGTGCAGGTGAAGAAATTGTAATTGAAAAAGATATTCCTACACATAAGGTAGGAATTGAATTATTAATAGAAACACTGCTTTCCAAAGACCACGGTGTACTGGAAGATATGGATGAAGTAGAGGCGATTGGACACCGAATTGTTCACGGTGGGGAAGCATTTGCAGAATCTACTATAATTGATGATCAGGCAATTAAAAAACTGGAAGATGTTGCTGATTTAGCTCCTTTACACAATCCTCCTAATATTATGGGGATTAAAGTCTGTAAAGAACTAATGCCTGACAAACCTCAGGTTGGAGTTTTTGATACAGCTTTCCACCAGTCAATGCCAGAGAAAGCATTTATTTATGCCCTTCCTTATGAATATTATAAGAAATATGGGGTAAGAAGATATGGTTTTCACGGAACTTCTCACGGCTTTGTTGCTAAACGAGCAGCTCAGATGATGGATCAACCTTTATCTGAACTTAAAATTGTGACCTGTCATCTAGGTAATGGTGCCAGTGTAGCAGCAGTTAAAAATGGTAAATCTGTAGATACAAGTATGGGATTAACTCCTTTAGAAGGCCTGGTAATGGGTACCCGCTGTGGAGATATTGATCCGGCTATAATTCCATTTATCATGGATAAGGAAGATATTTCCGCTTCAGAGATGGATGATATCTTGAATAAAGAAAGTGGTCTTTTAGGTGTTTCCGGTGTCAGCAGTGATTCTCGTGATGTAGAAGATGCTGCTGCTGAAGGAAATCATCAGGCAGAAATTGCAATTGAACTCTTTAATTACAGAGTGAAGAAATATATTGGAGCTTATACAGCTGCAATGGGCGGTGTTGATGCTATTGTCTTTACAGCCGGAATCGGTGAAAATTCTATAGATACCAGAGCAGGAGTTCTGGAAGGACTTGAATATTTAGGAGTAGAGGTAGACCATGAGGCAAATGACAGCCGTGGTAAGGAAGTATTTATTTCAACTGATGATTCTAAAGTTAAAGCAATGGTTATTCCAACAAACGAGGAATTGGTTATCGCCAGAGATACAATGGAATTAGTAAATAAGTAAATTTCTTCTTGACAGTTTAGGCTGCTTTTTATATAATAAAACGTGGCTATTTACAGGGGTGATCAGATAAATTGTATATAAACCTCAGCGATTTAAAAGAAATTGGAGGTAGCAAACAGGTATCACTGGAGCTTGAATTTCATGATTTAGAATTTGCTAACCGCGAAATTGAAATTGAAGAACCAATTAAGCTTGACTTAGAGATTTTTAATACCAGTGATTCTTTTGTAGTAAATGGTAAATTGCAAGCAGAATTAATTTTAAGCTGCAGCCGCTGCTTACAAAAGTATAGTTCTCCTGTTGAGCTCGATATTTCCGAAGATATTTTAAAAAGTGAAATGGAAGATGAGGAAGAACTATATTTAGACGAAATAGTCGTGGATAACATTATTTTATCCTTACCCATGAAACCTCTCTGTTCTGAAGACTGCAAGGGCATCTGTCCTGAATGTGGTCAGAACTTAAATGAAGAGGAATGTGACTGTGAGGTAGAAGTGGTTGATCCACGTCTGGCAAAGCTTAAAGACTTTTATAATGAAAGTGAAGATAAATAAGCAAAGGAGGTGTATATAATGGCTGTACCAAAGAAACGAACTTCTAAAACTCGTAAGCGTAAAAGACGTACTCATAAGAAGCTGAGTGCTCCAAGTCTAGTAGAATGTTCAAACTGCCATGAAAAGATTTTACCTCATCATGTATGCCCTGAATGTGGACATTATGATGGCAAAAAGGTGAGCGGAAATTAAAATATTTTAGAAAAACAGAGATCTCTCTGCAGGAGATTCTCTGTTTTTTTCTTGCCATAAACTTGCATTTGACCGACGGTTGAGATATAATGTTTTCCAAATGATACAGATATAAATTTTCTTTTTTTGAACCCGGGAGGCGGCAATATTGTATAGAATAGCTGTTGATGTTATGAGTGGAGAAAAGGATGCTGCAGAATTAATTGCAGGAGCTTTAAAAGCATTGAGAGAAGAAGCAGAAATTGAATTGACCCTGATTGGTGAATATGATATTATAAGCGAAGAGTTAGCAAAAACTGACTTTGATTCGAAAAGGCTTAAAATAGAAAATGCTGATCAAATAATTACGATGCAAGAATCTCCAATCAAAGCTCTGCGCAGCAAGAAAAATGCAACAGTTAATGTAGGTGCAGGATTATTGAAGGATCAAAAAGTTGATGCTTTTATTTCTCCAGGTAATACAGGTTCGGTGATGGCAGCTGGATTATTAAGGGTAGGTCGGATTAAAGGTGTTTCTAGACCACCAATTGCAATTCAGTTTCCTGCTGCAAATGGCAGTACTCTGGTTTTAGATAATGGAGCCAACACTGACTGCAGCCCCGAAAATCTACAGCAGTTTGCTTTGATGGGCCAGCTTTATGCGGAAAATTTAATGAAGATTGATAATCCTAAAGTTGCTCTTTTAAATATTGGGGAAGAGGAGAGCAAGGGAAATAATTTAAGCAAAGAAAGCTATGAAATTTTAAGTAATGATCAGCGGATCAAAAATTTTATTGGTAATGTTGAAGGTAGAGATATTTTCAGTGACAAAGTTGATGTTGTTGTAACAGATGGATTTGTCGGCAATGTAGTTTTAAAAACAACAGAAGGGGCAGCTTCATTTTTTCTTGATTTAATTAAGGAAAGCTTTCAGACTAATCTAAGATCAAAACTGGCTGCGCTGTTATTGAAACCATATTTAAAAAAAGTTTTGAAAAAAATTGATTACAGACAGTATGGAGGAGCTCCTTTATTAGGGGTTAATGGTATTGTTATTATCAGTCACGGTAGTTCGGATGGGACTGCTATTTATAATGCTGTTAAAACTGCTAAAAATACTGTTAAAGAAGATATAGTAGCACTGATAAAAAGTGAGTTAGAAAAGAATGAGGAGTTGGAATAAATGGCATTGAAAACTGAACTATGTGATTTACTAGAGATTGAGAAGCCAATTATTCAGGGAGGTATGGCCTGGGTTGCAACTGGCGAACTTGCTGCAGCTGTTTCCAGTGCAGGTGGCCTGGGTATAATTGGAGCTGGTAATGCTCCGGCAGATGTTATTGAAAAAGAAATTGAAAAGGTAAGAGATCTGACTGATAAGCCATTTGGTTTAAATATTATGTTACTCTCTCCTTTTGCAGATGATATAATAGAACTGGCAATAGAGAAAAAAGTTCCTGTAATTACTACAGGTGCCGGTAATCCTGGTAAACATGTAAAAAGATTTCAGGAAGTAGGATCTAAAGTTATTCCTGTAGTTCCTTCTGTAGCTTTAGCCAGAAGAATGGAAAGGCTAAAGGTAGATGCAGTTATAGTAGAAGGAACAGAGGCTGGAGGTCATATCGGAGAGCTGACTACTATGGCTTTAGTACCTCAGGTAGTTAATGCAGTTAAGGTACCGGTAATAGCAGCTGGTGGAGTTGCTGACGGTCGGGGTCTGGCGGCAGTGCTTGCTCTGGGAGCAAAGGGTGCTCAGATTGGGACCAGATTTGTCTGTTCTGAAGAATGTACAGCTTCTGAAGACTTTAAAAAGGCCATTGTAGGAGCCAGAGATCGTGATGCAGTTGTTACAGGCCGCAGCACAGGCCATCCGGTGCGAAACCTTAAAAACAAGCTGACTAAAGAGATAGACAGGCTGGAAAAGGAAGGAGCCAAACCTGAAGAAGTAGAAGAACTGGGATCAGGTAAGCTTCGGGACGCTGTTATTGATGGTGATGTTGACCAGGGTAGTGTAATGGCCGGTCAGATTTCGGGAATGATTTCTGAAATTAAAAGTGTTAAAGAAATTGTAGATGAGATTATTCTGGACGCAGAAATGACTATAAAAAACAGCTATCAACTGTTGGGATAATATATTAATCATAAGTAGATAAAAGAGGTGTCAAATTTGATAAACCTTAAAGATAAAAAAGTATTAATTACAGGAAGTTCCAGAGGTATTGGAGCTGAAATAGCAAAGAAGATGGCTGCTTTAGGAGCGGAAGTTGTTATTAATTATGCCCATTCTAAAGCAAGAGCCGAAGACGTTAAAAGTGAAATTGAAGCAGCCGGTGGTACCGCTCATCTGATTCAGGCTGATGTGAGTGATTTTGATCAGGCAGCGAATTTAGTTAAAACTGCTTATAAAAAAATGGACGGCCTTAATGTTTTGGTTAACAATGCCGGAATTACAAGGGATAAGCTTATTTTAAGAATGAAGGAAGAAGACTGGGATCAGGTTTTAGATATTAATTTAAAAGGTGTATTTAACTGCACCAAAAATGCAGTAAGATATTTACTTAAAGCTGAAAATGCTAAGTTAATTAATCTATCTTCTGTGGTAGGAGTTAATGGTAATGCAGGCCAGGCTAATTATTCAGCTGCAAAAGCAGGAATTGTTGGCTTTACCAAAACAATGGCCAAAGAACTGGCTTCAAAAGGAGTCTGCTCAAATGCAATAGCTCCTGGCTTTATAGATACAGAAATGACAGATGATCTGAGTGACAGTATCAAAGAGGGAATCATAGAACAGGTTCCTCTGGCGCGTTTTGGCAGAGCAGAAGAAGTAGCAGATTTAGTATCATTTTTAGCTTCAGATAATGCAAACTACATAAATGGTGAAGTAATTAAAATTGATGGAGGCATGGGCGCTTAACCTGTTTTGAGCTCAATGCCCTGGGAAGGAGGTGAATGGAGTGGATAATATCTTAGATAAAGTTATTGATATTGTAGCAGAAGAATTAGCAGTTGACAGAGATGAAGTTACTGAAGACTCTTCATTTATAGAAGATCTTGGAGCAGATTCTTTA
>NZ_QBLR01000270.1:0-4680 GCF_003070835.1 Halanaerobium sp.
TCCTAATTCCAATTATAAGGAGTTTTTCTATTTTAAGCAAGTATTTTCGCTGAAAATAGAACTTGACATTTATTAAATATTTTTATGCAATGCTAGTGAAAAAACTATGTAAAAGGAATACCAGTATCTCATGATATTCCTTAAGGGTTATATTTACATTAGTTAAAACTGACTTGAAAATCCAACAGATACATTTTCTTTCTTGTTAACCACTTCAGTATCAAAATTTTCTCTTCGACTGACTTTTGCAAAAACTGTTAATTTATCTGCTGGATATATATCTAATCGAAAAGATTGTTTTGTATATTTTTCTTCTGCATTACCAATTACTGATTTGAATTTAAAATTGAAATTATCTGTCTGAAAACCCTTTTTGAGACCGAGTTCATATTTGGAGATATTTCTTTCTTCGATTTCAAAATTAATTTTTTGATACTCATAATTACCGACAAAGGCAAAATTCTTTTCAAGATTGAACTCCAAATCAAAACCTATTGCATTTGAAATAACACTTCTTTTTGGGGTTTTTGAACTTGAACTTGAATAAGAAATACCACTTTCAACATCAGTAAGAGCATTATTATTTTGTTCTATTCTTGCATAATCATCTTCAGGATTATCATAATGAGCTACATAATTAGTTTCATTATTATTGACAGAATCTTGATGAATAAATTTTGCATCATCGTATCTTGTGTGCTGAAAATAGGGATTGAATTTCATAACTTCTGATTGATCATAATCAACTAATTGAAATGTATATACTTCTCCTTCTGCATCTAAGTCTTGTATATCTCTCCCATTATATTCCCAATTACTATGACCATATTCAGTTTGAATTTCAAAAGCCGACACAACACCACCGAAAAGACTAACCAACACCAACAAAATAATTAATACAGAAAACAATTTATTTTTAATCATTTTATATTCCTCCTTTAAGAATATTTTTATATTTCATTTTTGATGAGTGGGAATGATAACCCCCATAGATTATAATTGAAACTTAGATTTTGGCTTATTTTCACTTTTTGATTTTTTGCCTTTTGGTTCATTTTTCGGCGAACTTTTCTTTTCTGACATTTTCTTTTCTGCTTCTTTCTTAATTGCTTTACTTTTTCCAATTCCATTTGAAACTGCTTTTGAATTTCCACCAGTATTTCTATTATTATTTCGATTTGGATTTTGTTCCTGTTTCATAAAATCTTGAACTCTTTTTGCAATAACAAGATCAGTATTATAATCCACTTTCTGATTTTGCTCTCCAGGAGAAAAGTCAAGATTAATATTTGCTTTTTCTTCTTCTGTTGGATCCTGATAGTAATCACATATAGCTTCAAAAACACGATGTTCTGGATTTTTCAGAATAACTCCTGCATGACCTGTTGGATATTTCATAAGACGGTCAGTATCAAGAACTGCCTGTTTCATATTTCTAACACTTTCCCTTTCGTTCTTTTCAGAAAAATGTTCATTATTTTCTACCATATGACTTCTAATCTTTGCATCTTTGGCTCCAGACATTAACTGTATGCTTTTTGCAGTAGTGCTATCATTAACACGAAATACAATTTTTGTATTAGTATTATCTGCTATCTGTTGAGCAAGTGAATGATCAATTTTCATAAGGTCTCCATAAGATTGATGAAGCATAATATATTTTGTCCCACTACTTCGTGCTTTATTAAGTCCACCGACAAAAAGTTGAGTGGCAAACTCGGAAAATTCATCAACATTAACTTCATATGATTTTTTTGGAACCATTCCTGCATCAACTTTGGCAGAATTATTTTGAAAATCAAGAAGTATCATTTTTCCAAATGCCTGTGCTGATTCTCGAAGTGATTGAGTTGGAAGAAGAAAAAATATAATTTCTTGATTAACATATGCTTCAGTTATACTAATATCTGGATTATAGGTGTTTGTCATCGGAAAGTTAATTTTGATTTCCTGCAATAATGAAACCAGAGAACTAACTCCTTTCTGAAAATCAGTCCAGTTTTCAATAATTCCAATACGAATGTCATCTGCTTTGTCGGTATAACCAGCATTTCTTAGTTGTTTTTCAATGTATATTACTGCATCCTTGTGGGTTAACAAATGATGTAGATCGTTAAAGGTGATTTTCTTTTGAAATATATCTACCACGGCATCAAGTATCATAAGAAGGTTTTTCTTGACTTCAGATACATAGAAACTATGTCCCCAATCATCTTTATATCCAATAATCATATCCCTTATTGCTCTTGCTGATTTAAACAGAAGTGGGTTATAAGTGTTAGTGTTTTGAGGGTTAGCAAGGTCAAGAACTTTAATTTTTTGTTTGCAATTATATTTCTGATAATAGTGTTTAATTTTTTGGAGATTATGCCTTGCTCCTTTTGGATCAATGAAGGCAAATCCTTTTCCCCGTTGCATTATATTAATAGCTCGTGGGATAAGAATTGATTCTGTTTTTCCTCCTCCTGTTGTTCCAATAACCTGTGCATGAGTTTCAAAAGCCTTATCTTTCAACATTATTTTCTTTTTATCATTTCCCTGTAAAACACCAAGAAAATATTCATTATTTTTTAATGCTTCTTCCCTATATTGCTTTTTCAATTCGGGTGTAAACGGAGTATAACCTTTCAATGGATATATATATTTTCTTTTGTAGATTTCAAAAAATACAAATATAATTATAAGTGCGAAATAAAAAGTTTTTGAGAACAGCAATATTCCTAATGGGCCTGCTGCAATATCCCCGATTAATGTGTCATGAAAATATAAAACAAATGTGTGTCTGTCAATAAGATATCTGAAATTCACATAATACAGGAAAATAAATAATCCAAAAAAGGATAACTTGATATATCTTTCTGAATGTTCTTTTACGGAAATCACTTCTTTGTCTTTATCTTTTTCCTGATTTTCTTTTTTCGATTGAATTGCTTCCCAGTGATTATGATAGGCGTATATAATTTTGGTTAATAGTTTTGCAATTAGTGCAATCGGAAAAAATAAAATTGTTAATGATTTTATAAACATTAATTTATATTTATTTTTCTGGTTCATTTCATATATTTTCTCTTTTTCTTTTTCATTATATTGATTTGGTCTTTTCAATTCATCCCTGTCATTAATATAATAAAGCCTGAAAAGATCTTTCCATTTTTCTTTATTCAATTTCATTTAATTTCCTCCTTTCTTTGAGATTTTTCTTTCCATATTGATATATTGTTTTCTAATTTTCGATTAATTTTTTCTTCTTTATTTTTTTGAACCGTCAATTTAATGTTCTGAATATCCTCTTTTTCATAATTCAAAACGCCATATGCTCCAACCACATATATTTCTCCTTGATATCCAGGTTGAATAGCAATCTCTTTTTGCCAATTTTGAACTGTAATTTTGGCTTGATTATTACTAATATTAATTACCGATATATTGTTTTTTGGTTTTGGGTTTTGAAATCCAGAAAAAGAGTTATTCACATACAAAACATCTTCTTCTATATTAGCAAGTTCTTTTCTGGTGGCCACTATATAATTGATATCTGGTATAGAAATTATCGGAGATCTTCTGGCTGGAAATACAGTTTTTTGAACCGTAGTTATCGCAGAAGAAATAGAATTATAACTATTAGGGTTAGGGCTTCCTCCATAAACAAAAAGAATCATGGAAGAAAAAAAGATTATAAAGAATGCTATCCAAACAAAGGTTTTTAATAAACCCAAAAAACCTCGAATCAATATTGAGATCATTTAATTTCCTCCTTTCGTTTATTTACTTCGTTCAACTTTTCAAAAATTCTCGGATATTTAATTTTTCTCCATGATAATTTTCAGCAGTCATATTTTTCTCATTCACGAAATCATAATAATTGATGGTATATAGTTTGTGTCCAAGCTGCATACCTTCCAGAGTATCGAATTTTTTTGGATCAAGATCACGATTAATAACATTTTTGATTCTTTCATGTGTGTAGAAATAGATAACTCGATCGAAATCTTCTTTGGCAAACTGCTTGAAGATATCAGTATAATAAGCCTTTGGTGTTTTTTCCATTTCAACAGTTATAACTTCATTATGTTTTTGAAAAAGCCCATCAGGTGTGGTGCAGTCGAATAATTTTTTTCTTCTTATAATTTTCTCTGGTATCCAGTAATCAGCTCCCATATCTTCCATACGGAATCTTAATTCATTAACCTTATAATCATGATCATAAGTTGCAAGATTGAGACTGGGTTGTCTTCGATACAAATAAGTTGGTATTTCCTGTGGGATATAATTTTTGTTTCGTCTTGCTTTCAATATTCGATTTGAAATTTCCTCATATCTTAGATACTTGATTGCTGAACGATTTCCAAGAATAACATTACCTTTTGATATAGGACAGGGTGCAGTTTTAATTAGACTTGATTGCATCAACTTATGCAGCCTAACATTGATTGCATTATAGCTTCGTGGTTTTCCATCAGCACCAGGGAAAAATTTCATTAGGTGGTCTCTATGAAGAAAATATGATTCGTAGAGATATTTCAGAACCAAAAGATCCCAATTGGTCAACTGTATATTTTTAATTTTTGTAGGCATTTAATTTCCTCCTTTCTCGCATAAAAATAAGAATTCGTTAATATTAAAGACTTCCTGAATAACTAACTCCAGTTATAGGTGTTCCAATAACATTATCTATTTCAC
>NZ_QBLR01000271.1:0-4667 GCF_003070835.1 Halanaerobium sp.
GCTCAGGCCAGAGAAGAAGGATTATTAAGGCTTGAAGGTAAAGATTATATAATGCAGGATGGAGATGTCTGTCATTTCAGATTTAATGTCTGATCTTATCAATAGTATAATTTGTTACAATCTCCGTTGACACTTTTTTGATAAATTAAATGCTGATTTTTCTAATGTGTCAGTGGAGTTTGGTTGTATTTTGAAAAATCTTTACGCATTTAATTTCCAAAAAAGTTACTCCGATTGAATTCACAAATTATACTATTGATAATCTCTCTTTTATAAAGCTTTAAATACTGATTTTTCTAAAGCAGCAGGAAAGTTAAGAGGCAGTAGCTATGATAAATAAAATTGACCAAAAACTATTTTTCAGACTGTATAATTTTACTGTCAGCCATGAGTTGGTTTCAAAGCTGGCAGTTTTTATTACAAAATTTTCTTCTAAGTTTTTTTCAATAATTTATTTTGCAGTTGGTGGCTGGCTGATCTATAGCAGTGATCCCAGGCTCAGATCTTTTATTTTAATTCCGGCAGCTGTATATTTGATAGTAAAATTAATCCCAGGCTTATATAACCGGAGGCGACCTTTTGCTGAGTACGGACTGCAAAATTTAGTTAAACAGCGGGAGGATCATGCTTTTCCCAGTACCCATACAGCCAGCTCGTTGATTATTTCTCTGGTTGTTTTAAAGATCAGCTTTGAGCTGGGGATTATAATGCTTGTTCTGGCAGTGATAACTGCTTTTACGAGAATTATGGTTGGGGTCCATTACCCTTCTGATATTTTGGGAGGCTGGCTAATTGCTTTAATGCTTTATTTTTTATTTGCATTTTAAGTAAAGAGGTGTTATAATTTAGATTGGTTAAAAACCCACGCTCTGCTAGCAGCAGGGCCATTAGTCCGTGTGGAGGAGGTGAATGTAAATGGAAACAAGAAAAAGAGATTACGAAACAACTTTTGTACTTAAGCCAGATCTTGAAGATGAAGAAAAGCAAACAATTCTTCAGCGTGTAAAGGATGCTATTTCTGAGCACGAAGGAGAAGTAACCGAGGTTGATGCCTGGGGTAAAAAGCAGTTAGCTTATGAGATTAAAGATTATCGTTCTGGTGACTACACAATCTTAGAGTTCAATGCTCAAACTACTGTAGTTAATGAATTAGAGAGAATCTTTAAGATTATGGATGGTGTACTTCGTTATTTAGTAGTTAGAAATGATGCATAATATAAATTTAGGTGGTGAATACTCTTGTTAAACAGAATTGTTTTAATCGGCCGCCTGACACGAGATCCTGAACTTCGCTATACCAGTAATGGAACTCCCGTCTGTAATTTTACACTGGCTGTGGAGAGAAATTATACCAACCGCAATGGTGATAGAGATGTAGATTTCATCAATATTGTAACCTGGCGGGGTCTGGCGGAAAATTGTGCCCGTCATCTCGGTAAAGGTAGACTGGTTGGAGTTGACGGATCCTTACAGATTCGTAAGAGTGAAAATAACAACAGAACTTATATAAATCCTGAAGTAAATGCTGATAATGTGCGTTTTCTAGATTTCGGTAACAATAACGGTAGCCGAAATAATAATCAGGGACAGTCTCAGAATAATCAGAATAACAGGCAGCAGAATAATAATCAGGCTCAGCAGAATAAGAAACAGGAGCAGGATGATTTTGATGCCCAATTTGATGATAATTTTGATGCTGATGATTTTGATGTACCATTTTAAAAAGGAGGTAAATCTTAATGCCTAGAGGTAGAAATAAATCTTGCCATTTTTGTGCAAACGAAGATAAAAAAATTGACTATAAAGACTTAAGAACTTTAAATAGATACCTGACAGATCGCGGAAAAATTATGCCGCGTCGTGTAACAGGAAATTGTTCCAAACACCAAAAATTAATTACACAGGCAGTTAAAAGAGCTAGATCAGTTGCTCTACTGCCATATGTAAAAGAATAAGCATTTAATTAAGGAGGCAAAATCTATGATGGCGCCTCCTTTCTTTAATACTAGTGTTATTTTGCCGGCAGATGAGGTGATAAATTAGATGGATATTAGAAACTATAAAGACAGTATTAGAACTCTGGCCTACATAATTTTATTAACTGCAGTTAACTACTTTATTCCATTTTTATCAATGGCAGTTATGATACTCTGGCCGGTGCCAATAGTTTATCTTGTGCAGAAAAAAGAAAGTAATGCTGTAATTACGGTAATTGTAATTGCTGCATTAATAAATGGATTTTTATTCGGAACTGTAATGGGTCTGATGACTGTAATTGGTTTTGGACTGGTGGGTTTTGTAATTGGTAATGTGATCAAAGAGGGGCTATCACCTCTAAAAACCCTAATCACAGCTGTAATTACAGTAATTATATCACAGGCTTTAATATTTTATGTTTCATCGGGAATGCTTAATTTAAATTATCAAACTTTACTGCAGCAGGCTGTAGAGAGTTTAAGCAGCGAATTTGATCAGCAGTCAGTTGAACAGCTAGTTACAGCTCAAATGAGTTTAATTAGAATGATTTTCCCTGCCCTGCTTGCTGTATCGGCAACAGTGACTGGTATTTTAAATTATTATGTTTCGGCCTGGTACTTAAGAAGAAGAGGTTTAAATATAGAATTATATAAGGCAGTCAGCAGCTGGTATTTTCCCCGCTGGATTGTTTCAATTTTAATTGTTATTTCTCTTCTATTAACTTCAAATCCAATCTTTTTAAATATAAATATTTTTATGTTTTTCCTGGCTTTTCTGCAGGGATTTTCGGTTTTAATGTATTATTTATCAACCAAGGGTAATTCCTTTTTACTGAAATCATTTTTGATATTTTTAATCTTTATTTTTCCACCGGTACCGATTATTCTTATTTTACTTGGAATGCTGGATATGTGGTTTAATTTTAGAAAGCAGACCAATCAACCCGGTTAAAATGCTAAAGGAGGTAAAAGATTATGAAAGTAGTATTAACAGAAGATGTTAAAAAGTTAGGTTCTAAAGGTGATGTTGTAGATGCGGCTGATGGTTATGCCCGCAATTATTTAATGCCCCGCGGTCTGGCTGTAGAAGCAACTCAGCAGAAAATTAAAGAACTGAAAGAAAAAGAAGCCAAGAAAAATCGTCTGGAATCAGAAAAAAGAGATGATGCTAACAAATTGAAGTCTAAATTAGAATCAGAAAAATTTGTAATCAAGGTTAAAGCTGGTGACAATGGCAGATTATTTGGTTCAGTAAATACCAAAGATATTGCTGAGGCAGCTGCAGCTAAAGGTTATGATATTGACAAGCGTAAGCTTGAGCTTGATGATTCTATTAAATCACTGGGAATGCATACTGTACCAGTAAAACTATATGATGATATTACAGCTGATTTAAAGGTTAATGTAAAAGAAAAGTAAGCTACTAAAACCCCAGTCTGGATTTAAGCCTGGGGTTTAACTTTTTTGATCAAAGATGTATAAACTATTGCAGAATATATCTTTTTTTGCTTAATTAAAAAATCAGGCAGGAATTTTAAATTCAACCTTGAATTATTTAAATAAGCAGAAAGAAAAAGATTTTTTTATTGTTCTTGAAAACGCTTTCAAATTACAAAATTATCTAATAAAAGGAGTGATCTTATGAAATTATCTTTTCGCTGGTATGGTGATGATGACCCTGTAACCTTAGAAAAAATCAGACAGATTCCTGGTATGGTAGGGATTGTTACAGCTATTTATGATATTCCAGCAGGAGAAGCCTGGCCTTATGAGAAAATTAAAGAGTTGAAAGATAAGGTAGAGGCAGCTGGACTTGAAATTTCAGCAATCGAAAGTGTGCCGGTGCCGGAAGCAATTAAAATGGGTGTTGAGCCCCGGGACCGCTATATTGAAAACTACAAAGAGACTTTAAGAAACCTAGCTAAAGCAGGAATTGAGGTTGTAACCTATAACTTTATGCCTGTTTTTGACTGGACTCGCTCAGAGCTTGATTATGAGCTTGAAGACGGCTCAGAAGCTTTAATCTACAAAAAGGAAGAAGTAGATAAAATGGATCCAGTTGGGGGAGAACTTGATCTGCCGGGCTGGGATACCAGTTATGGCAAAGACGAATTAAATGATTTAATGACAGCCTACAGAGAAATTGATGAGGATAAGCTCTGGGATAACTTAGAATATTTCTTAAAAGAAATTATCCCGGTAGCTGAAGAAGAAAATATCAAAATGGCAATTCACCCGGATGATCCACCATGGTCTATATTTGGGCTGCCGAGAGTTATTGTTGGCAAGGAAAACCTGCGTAAGTTTTTAAAATTAGTTGATTCTCCTGCCAATGGACTTGCACTCTGTTCCGGTTCACTGGGAGTTAATCCCGAAAATGATGTGCCGGCAATTATTAGAGAGTTTGGAGACAGAATCCACTTTGCTCATGTAAGAAATATTAAAATCACCGGTGAAGACAGTTTTGAAGAGGCTGCTCACTTAAGTGAAAAGGGTTCACTTGATATGTATGAGATCATGAAGGCCTACCATGATGTAGGTTTTGAAGGGCCTCTGCGTCCTGACCACGGCCGTATGATCTGGGGAGAAACCGGAAAACCTGGTTATGGACTTTATGATCGCGCTTTAGGAGCAACTTATCTGAATGGACTCTGGGAAGCAATTAAGAAAAGCAGTAAGTAAAAAGAAAGG
>NZ_QBLR01000272.1:0-4650 GCF_003070835.1 Halanaerobium sp.
GCAAAAAACGATAAAATAAAAGATTTTGAAGCTTATGTTTATTTAAATAAACCTTTTACCAAACAAGAACTAAAAAATAATATTGAACTTGCGATATATAAGAATAATATTCATCAAAAGTTAATTAAAAGCAATGAAGAAAAGGAAATGATATTAGATACTATTGATACTCAAATTTGGTATTTAAAAGATCCAGAAACCTATGGTAAGGTAAATCAGGCTCATGCTGATTTTATTGGGCTTGATAAATCTGAAATAGAAAATAAAAAATTGACTGAATTTCTTGATAAAGAAGAAGCTGAAACTTGTAATTTAGGCAATGTAAAAGTATTTAGAGAAAAGAAGAAAATTAAAACTGAAGAGTGGTTGAAAAACAGTAGTGGTGAAAAAAAATTAATATCAATAACTAAAAATCCAAAGTTAAATAAAGAAGATAAAGTAGAATATGTGGTTTGTTCTGGTCAAGATATTACAAATAAGAGAAACAAAGAAAAAATAATTAAAGAGAAAAAAGAATTTTTATCAAAAATTTTAGAAGTACAAAGTAGTTTAGTTTTACTTTTAAATTCTGAAGGGAAAATCATCCGTTTTAATAAGTCATGTGAAAAATTAACAGGATACACAGAAAAAGAAGTGAAAGGTAAAAAAGTTTGGGATTTATTCATTAAGCAAAATGAAAAAAAAGAAGTTGAAAATGTTTTTAAGAAGCTACAAAATAAAGATTATCCAAATAAACATGAAAACTATTGGCTGACTAAATCAGGAGAAGAAAAACTAATTTCATGGTCAAATAATGTTATATTAGATGATGAAAATAACATAAAATATATTGTAGGTACGGGTATTGACATTACTGAAAGAAAAAAGAGAGAAAAGAAAATAGAATATCTTTCTTTCCACGATGAGATGACTGGACTGTATAATAGAAGATATTTCGAAAATGAGTTGGATCGATTAGATTCTTCACGAAAATACCCCATAACAATTGTAATTGGAGATTTAGATGGTCTTAAGTATATAAATGATAATTATGGTCATAAAAAAGGTGATGGGTATATAATTAATGCTGCAGATATTTTAAAATCAACAGCTAGAACTGAAGATATAGTCTCCCGCATAGGGGGAGATGAATTTGCTGTAGTTTTACCGACTACTAATCAAAAAGAGGCAGAAATATTCTGTCAGAGAATACAAAAAAATATTGAAGAATTTAATAAGAATAAGGATCTTATAAAGCCCTTATCTATTTCTTTAGGTTTTGAAGTAATGGAAGACAGCAGCCAGAGTTTAAATAAAACCTTCAATAAAGCTGATCAGAAGATGTATATTAATAAAGGAAGAAAATAAATTGTGATATTATATAAGATTATTCCCTAAAAAATATTATTACAATTAATGAAAGGATGATTTCATGCCTCAGGCAGTTTTAGCCAGACAGCCAATTTTAGATCGAAAAAAGAAAACTTTTGCTTATGAATTACTTTTTAGATCAATTGAAACCAAAAAATGGGATGGTGAAAAAGCAACAGCTGAAGTGATTACAAATAGTATAGAATCTATTGGATTAAATAATATAACAGGTAATAAACCAGCGTTTATCAATTTCACAGCCAAATTAATAAAAGATGGAATACCTGATTTATTGCCTTCTAAAAAGGTTTATCTTGAAATTTTAGAAAACCAAAAAATTGATCAAATATTATTAGAAAAGCTTAGAGAATATAAGAAATTAAAATACAAAATTATTCTTGATGATTTTATTTTCAAAAAAGATTTAATAGAATTAGTTGAACTAGCTGATATTATTAAAATTGATTTCTTAACTACCAAACACAATGAAAGAAAACAAATAAAAAAAAAATAAGAAAATATAATTCTGATGTTAAATTTTTAGCTGAAAAAGTTGAAACTCATGAAGAATTTCAAGAAGCCTGGGAGCTTGGTTATCAATATTTCCAAGGATATTTTTTTACTAAACCAGAAATAATTAAAGGTGAAAAAATTGATTCATATAAATTTACTTATTTAAAATTATTAGATGAATTAAATAAAAAAGAACCCAATTTTAAATTAGTAGAGAAAGTTATTAAACAGGATGTTTCAATGTCTTATAGTTTACTCAGCATAATTAATTCTGCAGCTTATGGCTATGATGTTAAGTCAATTCGGCAGGCTATTGTTTTATTAGGAATAGATAGGCTCAGAAAATGGTGTACCTTATATTTTCTTAAAGGTTTAAGCCAGGATAAACCAGACATTTTATTTAAAACCACACTTATAAGAGGTTATTTTGCAGAACTTTTAGCAGACAATTTTATTGATGAGGATAAAGAATTATTTATGTTAGGAGCTTTTTCTTTGATTGATGTATATTTAGATCGGAATATTGAAGATATTTTAAACGAGGTTTCTATTCCATCAGATTTCAGGTCAGCATTAATAGCCCGAGAAGGTAGATTAGGTGATTTATTAAAATTTATTGAAATTTTTAATCGATCTGATTCAGATAAATTAAATTATTATTTAAATAAGTATTCTCTTGATTTGAACCAAGTCTCAGAAAAATATCTGGAGAGTTTACAAATAGCTGATAAAATCTTAAGTGATTTTGAATAATTATAATTAGAACGGAGGTTAAAATTAATGGTAAAAAAGCTTTTAGATGAACTAAGCCAAAAAAGTTATGAGAAAGAAGAACATATAACTAGTATGGTAGAGTATGCTGACTTATTGGGGAGAAAAATAGATCTTAATTCTGATCAACTGATGGAGCTATGGTTACTTGCTAATGTACATGATATAGGGAAAATAACAATTCCAAAAAATATTTTAATTAAAAACGAGAAGCTAACAAATAAGGAATGGAAAAAAGTAAAAGAGCATTCCAAGGAAGGTTATAATATAATAAAATCAATGGATTCTTTTTCATTTGCTGCAGACAAAGTTTTATATCATCATGAACACTGGGATGGTAATGGCTATCCAAAAGGACTTGAAGGTAAAAACATACCGCTTCTTTCAAGAATAATTTCAATTGTTGATGCATATGATGTTATGACCAGTGAAAGACCCTATAGTCATGCTAAGTTAAAAGAGGAAGCTTTAAAAGAAATAGAAAGATGTTCAGGCACTCAATTTGATCCTGAATTAGCAGAGATATTTATAAAAATGTTAACGGAAGAATAATATAACATATTGGAAATTGTATAAAAATATGGTATAATTTTAGTATAATAAACTTGCAAGGGTTACCCTATATCCTTGCCTGCCAGTTTATTATTACCAATCTCTTTAAAAATATGTTTCTTGATGAGGGCTCTCATTTAATTATGAGAGTTTTTGTCATTTTATAATAAAAAATTTAATTTTCTTCATACTCACTTTTTCTTCTATAAAATGTACTCTTACTAACCTCCAATTCATCCATAGCTTCAACTGCCGTCATATTTTCTTGATTATAAACCTGGTCATAGTAATATTCAAAATCGTCTACTTCAATCTTAGGCCTGCCAAGATGGACTCCATTTTGACGGGCTTTTTTTATACCTTCAGCCTGTCTTTTATTGATTTTTTCTCTTTCCTTTTCTGCCATATACGAGAGCAGCTCCAAAACGATATTAGAAATTAATTCTTCCATACCATCTTTAAACTTTCTGGTATCTAATAAATCCATATCCAGGACAACGATGTCCGCACCAATATCCATTGTGATCTCTTTCCATTCCTCTTTAATATTCCTATGATTTCTTCCCAGGCGATCTAAATCTTTAATGAATAAAACATCATCTTCTTTGAGTAATCTTTTTACTAATTGATACTCAGGTCTATCAAAATCTTTTCCACTCATTTTATCCATGAAAATATAATCTTTTTCAACGCCAGCTTTTAGCAAAGCATCTTCCTGTCTGGCTGGATTTTGTTCTTTACTGGAAACTCTAATGTATCCATATTTTCTACCACTCATATTATTCCACCTCTATTTCCAATTATTAGTTATAGTATATCATAAAAGTTTCAAAAGGTACATGATTATTATGGGATAGTTCAAAATTAAATTTAGCACCTTTTGATACGAATATAGCAAAAAGAAAATATCAGCTTAGATTCACTGCTATCACTGGTCTTACTAATGATTTAAAGATCTACTAATAAAAGAGTATCTAAAGGTATACTTTTTGAGAAGGTAGTTAAGCTTTATTTAACGTTATGGAATAATTAGTTGATGCGACATCAAAACGATGTCGGTTGAAAACATTTCTAGTTTTAGATTTATGATAAGTTGCGGTTATAGAATTTATCGGCAGAATATTTTTCACCCTGGATTTTATAATACAGGTAAGCTAGCCTCTCTAATTCTTGGACAGGCTTTAATATGATTTGTTAAACACAGATTCTCAGTGAATTAATTATTTATGCTGCAAATTTAAGTTATTGGTAAAGAATACTATCTACAAAATATTTAGTCATTACCCATCTTTTTTAAGAAAAAGAGATAGTTTTTATTTACATTTTACATAATATATTTATTCTTTCTACAGAATTACTGGGATATTTATTATATGATATGCTCACAAATACTTTTTTGTGGTAAAAAATTATATAGGTTAGTTGATAATTTCTACTTAATCCAGGTTACAACTTCAGATAGGT
>NZ_QBLR01000273.1:0-4642 GCF_003070835.1 Halanaerobium sp.
ATTGTTAAGTTTTTAAATATGAACGAAGAGTTACTTATACTTAATCAGAATATTAGACAAAAAGAAGTAAAATAAATTATTTTGAGGTGATAGAATGGAAATTAATTTAAGAAAAATAAAAAACGAAGATTTGACTATGGTAATGAATTGGAGAATGGCACCTCATGTTACTAAATATATGTATACAGATCCTGATTTAACACTAGAAAAACAAAAAGAATGGTTTAAGAGAATTTCAGAAGACAATAATTGCTTATATTGGATAATTAATGTCAACGGTAACGATATTGGAACAATGTATTTGTATGATATTGATAGAAAAAACAAGAGATGTGGCTGGGGTTATTATATTGGAAACTTAGATTTTAGGGGTAAAGGAATTGCAAAGCGATTAGAATTAAATCTTTATAGATTTGTTTTTGAAGTATTAGATTTTAATAAATTGTGGTGTGAAGTTTTTGGTTTTAATGATAAAGTTGTCAGATTACATAAAATTTATGGATCTGAAGTAGAAGGAGTTTTAAAAGAACATATATACAAAAATGATCAATTTCATGATATAGTAAAAATGGCAGTACTTAAAAGTAAATGGCCAACACTTAAAGATAGATACAGTTATGATAATATAAATATAGAATATTAATTCAAATTCGAAGGAGGGTGTAATTTGTCAGGATTTAAAATAAATGATAGGATTATCGGAGATGATGACCCTGCATATATAATAGCAGAAATGTCAGCCAATCATGCTGGAAGCAAAAAGCGAGCATTACAAATAATAAGAGCAGCTAAAGAGGCTGGTGCTGATTGTGTAAAAGTACAGACTTATACACCAGAAACAATGACCTTTAATTCAGATAAAAAATGGTTTCAAATAGATAAAGGGACATGGGAAGGCGAAAACTTATATAATCTTTATCAAAAAGCTTATACTCCCTGGGAATGGCAGGAAGATTTGAAAAAAGAAGCTGAAAAGAGTGGTATTGATTTCTTTTCCACTCCGTATGAAAAGACAGCGGTTGATTTTCTAGAAGATTTAGGAGTTGAATTTTATAAGGTCGCATCTTTCAGTATTACTAATCTACCTTTTTTAAAGTATCTTGCTAAAAAAAACAAACCAATAATCATGTCAACTGGAATGGCAACTTTAGGTGAAATAGAAGAAGCTGTTAATGTAATAAAAGAAAATAGTAACGAAAATTTAGCACTTTTAAACTGTTCAAGTGCATATCCATCCGTTCCAAATGATATGAATTTGAAGAAAATAAAACATTTACATGATACTTTTAATCTTCCTGTTGGTTTATCAGACCATTCTTTAGGTTCAGTAGCGGCCATTGCTAGTATAGCTATGGGGGGCAAAATTATTGAAAAGCATTTTTGTTTAAGTAGAGATATAGAAAATCCAGACTCTTCATTTTCTATGGAACCAGCTGAATTCAAAAAAATGGTTGCTGATATAAGAGCAACAGAAAGAGCGATAGGAAATATTGATTATTCTATCTCAGAGAAAGAGCAGGAAAGTAGGAGATTTAGAAGATCAATCTTTGCAGTTGAAGATATCAAAGCAGGAGAAAAATTAACTGAAGATAATATCAGAATCATACGTCCTGGTTATGGGCTTAAACCAAAAAAATGGGAGAAAGTTTTAAATAAAAAAGCTTTAAAAGATATCGAAAAGGGAACTCCTCTAAACTGGGATTTGATTAAATAATGACAGTTGTAATTGCTACTATAAAATCATGGAATATAAAAAAAGCTGAAGAAACGATTAAAAAAAGTAAACATCATATTAAATTAATAACTGACAAAAATGAATTAAACTATGAGAATTTAAATAGTTTCAATCCGGAATATATATTTTTCCCTCACTGGTCCTGGATAATACCTGATAAAGTATATAATAATTTTAACTGTGTTGTGTTTCATATGACTGATCTTCCTTATGGAAGAGGAGGTAGTCCTTTACAGAATCTTATCGTTAGAGGTGTTGAAAACACTAAAATATCAGCATTAAAAGTTGATGGTGGATTAGATACAGGTCCTATTTATTTTAAAAAAGTTTTAAATCTTAATGGGAGTGCAGAAGAAATTTTTTTAAGAGCTTCTAATCTAATATTTGATGAAATGATACCAGAAATTATTAATAATGAAATTAAACCAAAAGAACAACTAGGTGAAGTAGTTGAGTTTAAAAGGCGGAAACCCTATCAGAGTGAAATAAAAAAAGACTTCTCTCTTTCAAAGGTTTATGATTATATAAGAATGCTTGATGCTGAAGGTTATCCAGAAGCATATATTAAATATGGAGATCTGAAATTAGAGTTTTCTAGAGCTAAATTAACAGCTGATGGTATTGTTGCTGATGTTAAAATCAAGAGATTAACCGAGGATGATTTAGATGGCGAATAAAATCCTAACAATTGCTGCTCATCCAGATGATGAATTATTAGGTCTGGGGGGAACAATTCGCAAGAGAGTAAATAATGGAGATCAAGCTGACTGTTTAATTTTGGGTGAAGGTCTAACTTCACGAGAAAATAATCGTGATCAGGTAAGCAAAGAATCTTTAGAAGAATTATATTCTGATACCTATCAGGCTGCTGAATATATAGGCTATGATAATCTTTACTTTTCTAAATTACCTGATAACCGTTTTGATTCAGTTGATCTGCTGGATATTATAAAAGAAATAGAAAAGGTTATAAAAAAAGTACAACCCGATATAATCTATACTCATCACTATGGAGATTTGAATATTGATCATCAAAGAACATTTGAAGCGGTTATTACTGCCTGTCGCCCGGTTGGAGAGTATCGGGTAAAAGAAATATATGCCTTTGAGACACCTTCTTCAACTGAATGGAACTTTCAGTATGGAGATAATACATTCAAGCCTAATTTATTTGTAGATATTAGTGAAACTATTGAGGCTAAATTAAAGGGAATGGACTGCTATGATTCCGAGAAAAGAGATTATCCTCATCCAAGATCATTGAAAGCCTTAAAGACTATTGCTGCTCGCTGGGGTACAGTAGTGGGAAAAGAATATGTGGAAGCTTTTGAATTAATAAGAAAAGTAGAAGATTAAGGTGATAATATGTCAGTTGTAGCATTAAGAGTAGATGGTGGTAAAAATATTGGCATGGGACACATTATGCGTTCAATGGCTTTAGCTAATGATTTAAAAAAAGATGAAGAAGTAGATAGAGTTTTCTATATTACTAAAAATGATCCATCTGCAGTCAATAAATTAAAAGAGAATGAATTTGAAGTAATAACTTTAGATAAAGATTTAAGTTACGGTGAAGAGATAGAAAAGGTTAAGGAAATAATAAAAAAAGAAGAAGTTAATAAACTAATTACTGATTCTTATGATATAGATCAGCACTATTTAATTGAAATGAGAAAAGTTGTTTATAAACTTGTTACTATCCATGATTATGCACCTTTTGCTTTCCCTTCTCATGCAGTAATCAATGGAAATGTATATGCTGAGGATTTAGATTATGAATCTCTATATGGTGATACTGAGTTTCGACTGGGAACGGATTATTTGCTTTTAAGAGAAGAGTTTAGAAAACTACCTGAAATTGAAGTTCGAGATAAAGTGCAAAATATATTAGTTACAGTTGGTGGTTATGATTTAAGGAATTTAACACCAAAAATTATCAAAGCTTTAAATTCTATTTACTTCGATGGAATAGATGATAAATATTTAGATAAAGAAAATCTGCATATTGATATTGTAATAGGGCCGTCTTTTGATAATGTAGATCAGATATTAGCAGAAGTTGAAAATAGCAATTTAGATATTTCATTGAACTTTAATGTCAAAAAAATGAGTAATTTAATGATAAAAAGTGATATGGCTATTTCTTCTGGTGGAAGTACTCTTTATGAATTAGCAGTAACTAAGACACCTGCTTTAGTCTTATTACAGGCTGATAATCAGGTTAGAGTTGCTGAGAAATTGGACGGAAAGAGTATTATTAATTTAGAATACGAACATAGGATCATAAATATTGCTGATGGCATTACTGATTTAATAAAGAACAGAGATAATTATATAAATGATTTCATAAATCGCAAAAAAATGGATTTTAATATCTAGTTATTTTAAATTCCAAAAATAAAATAAGAGGTGACCAAAAATGTCTGCTGTAGAAAAAACTAACTCTGTCCTAACCCAAATCAAAAATCTTCTTGTCCAGAAATTAAACCAGCCTAAAAAAACTGAAGCTCAATCAGAAAAAGGTGACAGATTCACTAAATCACAGCAGCCAGAAAAAGTCACCTATGACTTAGAAGACTTTGCGGATTCTGATTCGATTAGAAGACCGATTAAAATTAATGATAGCAATAATATCTTTTTTATTAACCACAATAACCGCAATAGAGCTGTAAAAATAGATCCGGGAGAATATAATTTAACTGAGATTCAGGATGCAATTCAGCATCAGGTTAACGAAGAATTTGGGATCGGTAAAGTTAGCCTTAAGATGACTGCCTCCGGTTCAGATCGCTTTATCTATGCTGAAGATAAGAAGGAAGATCATGTTCTGGATGAGCAGGTTTAAGTAAGTTAGAAGTTAAAGTATGAATAATTAGTAATACGGTAAGATGTCAAGAAGAAAAAAGA
>NZ_QBLR01000274.1:0-4634 GCF_003070835.1 Halanaerobium sp.
AAATAATATTCAACAAACAGCATGAATAGGATTAAAACTATGGTCCAGGCAAAAAGTCTATCTGTTGCCATCATCGAATTAGCTCGGCTTAACTGATAACCAATACCGCTTGAAGAAGCTATAAATTCTGCAAAAACTGATGATTTCCAGGCAAAGGCAAAGGCTATACTTAAAGCAGAAACTAAGGCTGGTAATAATGATGGGAGATAAATTTCTTTTAGAATTCTATATCTTGGTGTGGAATAGGCCCGGGCCATCTCAACTAATTCTACATTCATATCTTCTAATCCCTGAAAAATATTAACAAAAATCACCGGTAATGAGACTATAAATATCAAAAATATTGGGGTCAAATCATCTGCAACTCCAAACCAAACCACTGCTAGAGAAACCCAGACTACTGGTGGAGTGGCTTGAATTACAGTGATTAGGGGTCTAAATGTTCGCTGCAAAATCTTAAAACGATAGAGCAGCAGTGCTGTAATAATACCTAGGATTACAGCCAGTCCATAAGCAATTAAAGTCCTTCTTAAAGTAATTATAAAGCTTTCAAGTAGTATCCCAGATAGAGCAATTTCTTTTAGAGCCTGATAACTTTCTCCAATTGAGGGCAGAATGAGGCTGTTTAGACCAGCCGCACTCCTTTCCCAGATTAGAAAAATAAAAAATAATAAAATCCAAAATGGTTTAATAATAGAATTCTTCATCGGGTAAAGATCCACCTAGAAGTTCTGGATACATTTTTAGCATCTCACCAAAATAAAATTCTGTTAATTTTCTGCTCTCCACCTCAGAATAAATATTTAAATTAACTCTATTCAGAGATTTTCTAAAAATAGGTGCCGGCATTCCAAAATGTTCTGCAGCAAGTTCAGCTGCTGCCTCAGGGTTATTGTTTACCCAGTCAACACCTTTAGCATAATAGGCATTGATTATATCTGTAAACTGAGGATATTTGCTGCTGAATTCTCCGTTAACAAAGAGCGCTACAAAAGGAATTCTATTGTCTCCATTCAACTTGGCCCATTCCTCCTGTAAGTCCATCGATAATACTGCTTCTTCCCGATTTGCAAGACTAATTGTTACCAGTGGCTCCGGCAAAATAATTGCATCTAATTCTCCTGCCATAAATAATTGGGCACCACCCGGCAGGGCTCTATAGACTAAATTTAAATCTTCTTCTGGATCAAGACCATTTTTCTGAGCCAAGTACCTTGCCAAAAAGTCTAGTGGTCCTCCCTGCAGAGGTAAAGCTAAATCATTCCCGCTGAGCTCAGCCCAGGATTCTGCTTTGAAACCATTTGTCAGCAAATAATCAATTCCCCAGGTATTAACATTCATCATTTTAAGATTTATACCTCGGTTATAAGCATTAGCCCCAACATTAGAGCCAGTAATTAAAAGATCAATATCATTTTGAGCAAGCAATGACATTCCACGCTGATGATCTGATGATAAATTTACTTTAATATCTAATGCTGCTGGCAGTTCAATTTTTTCCTGCATCCACAAAAATGGTAAAGCTCCCGGCACAGTTGGTGCCTGAACATTAACTTCAAGTGCCAAAACAGGTGCTGCTGCAGCTAAGAGAAAAATAAATAGAAAAATTAGTGTAAAAAAAGTATTTTTCTTAAACATAAAAAATCCTCCTTTTTGTACAGCTACCGTTTACCAACCCAATTATATCCATTAAATATATTAAAAGGATTTTAACATTTATTATTTGGTAAATATTGGTCCGGTAAACGGTAGCTGCAGTTTAAAAATTAATCGTTGAGCAGACCTTGAATAATTACCTCTGAAGCCTCTTCTTCATCAAGGCCACGAGCCATTAATGTCTGCAGTTGAGTACTGTCAACACTACCAATTGCAGCCTCATGAGTTACCTTAGCTTCTGGATGACGAACATCCACAATTGGAATAGCACGAGCTATCGCCTGGTCTTTAATGATTTCAGTACAATCTACATGACCCATTGCTTCTGCAGCATCAGCAGTTAATTCATTATAAATTTCTGCTTCAGCCTGGTCTTTGATGGCGATTTTTGAATCCAATATTCCTCTAGCAAATTTACCATTTAAATGTGCAGCTTCTCTGATTTTAATTAAGTCATTTTTTTGACCGCTGATCCGAGCCAGCATCTCTACTGTTCCGTGTTCAGCAACATTTGCTGTGTAATCAAAATCAATCTTACCAACACGACCCTCTAAAAGGTCAAATTTAGTCACTAATTTACCGTTTGCTTCTACATTAATATCGGATTTAGCAATTACTTCTACTCCACCATTATCTCCGTGAAAATGATGTTCTTTATAGGTATAACTGCCGCCATCAGCAATATTTATAACAGCATCCATAATATGCTCTACCTTAACTGCATTTGGAAAAACACAATCGGCCACTACTTCAACCTTAGCATTTTTTTGAACTTCGACATTCATATCTATTTTTTGGCGTCCTTCTTTTGGTAATACTCCAAAACACATGTGGACAGGATTTTTAATTTGATAACCCGCTTTAACAAGTACCTTGACTTTAACAGTATCCTCACTGATTTTATCAGCTTCAACTTCTAACCCTTCAACAGCATGCATTCCTAAAATTTTATCTCTTTCTAAAACCAGATGAGCTACTTCGCTGTCAGCAAAGATATCATCTCCACCAGCATCTTTATATGCATCAACCATCATTTCATAATCATTCATTAACTAGCCACCTCCGTCTCACATTCTTCTTCCTTAGCACATGGATAGCAGAAAGATTTAAAGTATTCACTGATATCTGATGGGTTACCCTGGCGAATAATTTCTCCCTCACAAACTAAAGCAGCCTGATCAGCATATTTTAACATTTCTTCTGAGTGAGTAATCAATAAAATACCACTACCAGATTCTTTGAAATAATTTATCATATCAGCAATATTATTTAAGGCTACAACGTCTACCCCAGAATCAGGTTCATCTAAGATTATTAATTCTGGATGCATCAAAATTAAAGATGCCAGTTCTATTCTTTTTCTTTCGCCACCACTTAAACTTTTATCTACAAAACGGTTAAGATATTGATAAGGGTTAATGGCTACCTTGTTTAAAGCATCTTTTAATTTCTCTTCAGTAACCTCTTCACCTTTACTTTTAAGGCCTAAAGCTAAAAACTCTCTAACTGTTACTCCCTGATAACGAGCTGGTTCCTGCCAGGCTAGAGTAATACCTTTTTTGGCTCTTTCGTTAATTTTTAGGTCATTTATTTTTTCACCTTTAAAAATCATTTCCCCTTTTTGTGGGTGATAATTATTGATGCCCATTAAAGTATAGGCTAAAGTTGATTTTCCACAGCCATTTGGCCCAATCAATGCAAAAACTTCTCCTTTTTCTAAAGAAAATTCCATCCCCTTTAAGATTTCTGCATCTTCTATTTTCAAATGCAAATCTTTTACTTCTAATAATTTTGACATTTTATTCCTCCTGTGATTTTTAATTTATTCCATACCAAGAAATTCATTTATTATATCTGCATGATAACCCGGAATAATTATATGATGATTTCCAATACTATCATTTAAAAAGTAATCTGAACTCTGGGGTAAGGAAATCTTAAGCTGAGTTCTGCAGGCATTAGGAGAATCTAAATTCTCTATAATCTCACCCTCAGCCACAAAATATTGCTCTAAACCAGCACCACCAATTTTAAAGACAGTTACAGGTCCCGTTTCTAATATTCCCTGAATTCCAACTCCAATACCTGTTTCAAAATGTGAACGAATAATATAATCATCACTGATATCGGTTGCTACAGTACAGTGGGCAAATAAGATTTCATCGTTCTTTTTATCTATGGCAGCTGGATTTGCCATAAACGGCATAACACCTGTAAGTTGATAGGCTAAAAACATTGTAAAGGCAGCTGGAACATCACCTTCACAACCTGCAATCAGGCCTTCATTATTTAAAAGCGATAGTGCCAGACAACCTGTAGTGTTTAACTTCTTAACAATATCAAAACACCGAATGGTAATTACATCTAAATCATTTTTGGCAATAACATCTTTCAGTGCCAAATAAATTTTTGCTGCCTCAACCAGATCAGCCTTACTGCTTTCAACTATATCAGAAGCATTTTCTAAAAAATCAGCTGCAATTCTTTTAGCTTTTGCAGAATCAACCTGCTTTAATGCCTGATAAAGCTGATCAAGCTCGATATCTACAAATTCACTGCCCCAATGATGAGCCGCATGGTCATAATCCACTTTACTTCCAATTAACCAATCCGATGGCTGACCAATAATTCCAAACTTAGCAGCAGCTATCTCATCTCTTACTTTTTTATAAGCTGCCAGTTCTTCTATTTCTGCTGCAACTTCTTCCATATCTCCATGCAGTATTTTCCCAGAAAGATTTTCAGCATTTAAAAAACTTAAAATTTCTAAAGCTGCTGGTAAAGAATTATTAAGCTCTGTTGCCAGAAGATATGCCGGCTGCGGCAAATACTCCACATTCTCAGCAAAAGTAGCTTCTGAACCACCCGTTTTAATGAAGTTAATTGTCAAATCATATTCATTAAAATTGGTAAAAGGAATTTCATCTGCTGGAACTTCTTCAATTTCAAAATTATCCTCTAAAATTGTAATTTGAGAA
>NZ_QBLR01000022.1:0-28258 GCF_003070835.1 Halanaerobium sp.
CCATCAGCTCAGACTATCCAAAACTGGACTGTCTCTTTAGCCCACAGACTTGGTCCTAAAATTAAGGACCTTGATCTACCTTTATCTGGTATTGTTGCTGTTGATGAAACATATATTAAAATCAAAGGCAACTGGCATTATCTCTTTACTGCCATTGATGGTAAAAACGGCTGTATCATCGCTCAGCATCTCTCAAAACATCGAGATGCCAAAGGTGCAATAACAATCCTCAAAAGAATTATTGACCAATATCAGGGTCAGGATTTTGTCCTTGTTTCTGATATGGCACCAATCTATAGAACTGCTGTCCATGCTGCAAAGGCCTTTTTGAAGACCGATGTAGATCACAGACAGGTTAAAGGACTTTTCACTGATGACGATAATTCAGATGAGGTTTACAGACCCTATAAAAATATTATTGAGCGTTTCTTTGGCACCTATAAAGCTCATTACAAGCGTCATAAAAGCTTTAGTTCCTTTGATGGTGCTCTTGCTCACATAACTTTGTATCAGCTATATTTTAACTATATAAAACCTCATAGCTCTTTTGATAACAAGGCTCCTCTTGTTGTTGAAGATTCAAGAGGCCAGCCCATTAACTCCTGGGCTCAACTTATCAGGTGGATCAACAAAACTGATAAGTAACTAAATATCTTTACTGAGTAACTTTTCAGAAAATCATGTTTAAGTCTTTTAGATTTCTATATTTATCTAATTCCATTTTTTAGCATAATTTACATCTTCAAACTTTTGACATTCTGAAGATTTTTATTATAATTAAAATTAGTGATGCTCTATTACTATTTACTTACATTTTATGGTAACTATCATATTTCATTTGACGGTATCTTTATTCAATTATACAGCTCGATATTTTTAAAAGCAAGCAAGTATTTTCGGCTGATTTTTAGAATTGACTAAGAGTTTTAAATAATATAGTATTATAAATGAAGTGGAAAATTAATTAAAGATAAGGAATGATTCAGCAAATGGAGGACAAAAAAGATGATTTCAAATAGTTTTATTTAATTTAGCACCCATTTCCCGAATGGATTTTTGTGGAGATTGAGGTGTTAATTTGATATACGAATAAATCATGAGGCTGATTAAGCCAGTTTTCAGAAAATTAAAGCTTGTATTAAATTAAAATATTACTTTTGCTGATTAAAGGATTATGGTATAATGAATTTTAAGATTAAATTTTATCATTTTTCGCAGATAAAAAAAGTAGCGAGAAGGTAGAATAAAAATTTAAAGGAGGAAATAATTAAATGAAAAAGACTTTAGTAACAATTTTAGTTATACTGACAGTGTTGACTTTAAGCTCAGGGGTTATGGCTCAGCGCTATGTTGTAGGAACAAACGCAAGCTTCCCCCCTTTTGAGTATGTAGAAGAGGGTGAAATCGTAGGTTTTGATATTGATCTGGTAAAAGAGATCGCAAAGCTGCAGGGTTTTGAGGTTGAATTTAGAGATATCAGTTTTGACTCTTTAATCCCGGGACTGGCTTCAGGCAGTCTGGATATGGTAGCAGCTGGAATGACAATTACTGAGGCTAGAAAAGAAGTAGTTGCCTTTTCTGATCCTTATTATTCCGCCAACCAGTCAGTTTTAGTTCACGAAGAATCTGAAGAGGATTTAACAGTTCTATTTGGCTCAAATGATGTTGGTGTGCAGACAGGAACTACAGGTGATACCTGGGTTAGAGATAAGCTGATTGAGCGTGATATTCTAACTGGAGAGCTCAGAAATTATGATTCCTATGTTTTTGTTATTAGAGATTTAGCTAACAAAAATATTGATGCCGCTGTTTTAGATAAGCCGGTTGCAGAAACTTACAGTAAGGATAATCCGGTCAATGTTGTAGCAGAGGTAATTACCGGTGAAGAATACGGTATTGCTGTTGGCAAAAATAATCAGGCACTGCTCGAAGAAGTAAATGCAGGGCTGGCAAAGGTTATTGAAAATGGAACTATGGATGAACTAATTGAAAAATACTTTGAATAAAATCTAATCTGGCTTTTTCTCTGCTGTCTGGCCTGGTATAATCTTAAGCCTAGCCAGTGGAGAAAAGCCTTTTATTTTCTCAGTTTAGTGAATAAATTACTTAATAGAAGTAAAAACTGATTTTATTCCTAAAAGTTTGATTCTCATTTAGTCCGGCTGATGCTTGAACTTTTACGAGTGAAATTAGAATTTTAAATAACTTTCATTAAAAACTTTTAGAAAGGACAGATTATGAATAATTTAGAATTAATTAAAAATGCACTACCATATCTATTAGAAGGTACTCTGGTTACAATTCAGCTTACATTCTGGAGTCTTTTAATTGGAATAGTAGTTGGCTTACCAATTGCCTTTGCTCAGGTTTATGGAAATAAAATTCTGCAGGGAGTAGTGGCGGTTTACGAACGTCTGGCCCGCAGTATCCCACTGCTGGTAATGCTACTGCTTTTAAATTATGGTCTGCCGATGCTGGGTTTAAGGATTCCAATCTTTAGAGCGGCAGTTATCGGAATTGGTCTTCGCTCAGCTGCCTATCAGTCTCAGATTTATCGGGGAGCAATTCAATCAGTAGGTGGCTCACAGATGAAGGCAGCCCGCTCACTTGGGATGAGCAAGATGAAGGCTTTCTTTTATATCATTGCTCCTCAGGCAATTAGAATTGCAATTCCACCTGTTGCCAATGAATCAGCTATTGTGCTCAAAGATACCTCACTGGCTTTTACCATTGGAGTGGTGGAGCTTTTAAGACAGGGAGAGTATTTTATTGCCACTTCAAATGAGCCGATGGTTATTTATCTGACCATTGCAGCAATTTATTTTATACTGACTACTATAGTTAATGGAGGACTATCCCTCTTTGAGAAAAAATATCAGATTCCAGGGATAGGTATTGAAGGAGGACATTCAGATGCCTACTAAGCATTTATTGAGAATAGAAGATTTACACCACAGTTTTGAAAATGAAGAGGTGCTCAAGGGAATTTCTTTAGCCCTCGATAAAGGTGAAACTAAGGTTATTGTCGGGCCCAGCGGTACGGGTAAGAGTACTATTTTAAATAATATCATCCGTCTTGTTCCCCCGACTAAAGGGAAAATTTATCTTGAAGATACTGAAATCACTTCTGCTAAAAATATAAATGAGATCAGACAGCAGATTGGTTTTGTCTTTCAGGATTTTGGCCTTTTTAACCATCTGACAGCAAAAGGAAATGTAATGATTGGATTGACAAAGGTTAAAAAAATGAATAAAAAAGAAGCAGAAGAACTTGCTTTATTTGAACTGGAGCGAGTTGGACTTGAAAATTATGCAGATTCTTATCCTTCTCAGTTATCAGGTGGTCAGAAACAGCGGGTTGGTATTGCCAGAGCTTTAGCAATGCAGCCCAAACTAATTTTATTTGACGAACCAACATCTGCCCTGGATCCTGAACTGACTGGAGAAGTGCTTAAAGTAATGCGCAATCTGGCAGAAGAAGGGATGACTATGCTGGTTGTGACCCATGAAATGGGTTTTGCCCGCAGTGTTGCTGACGAATTAATTTTTATGGAAGGCGGTAATATTGTTGAACAGGGTGATCCAGAGAAACTATTTACTAACCCTGATCACAAAAGAACTAAAGAATTTCTTTTTCAGCTGACTGATCTATACGGTGAGGGTGAGAACTAATGCTAGATATTTTTCAGGAATTTTATCCTTTATTTTTAAGAGGACTTGGAGTCACAGTTTTTGTAACTATTATATCCTGTTTCTCAGGTACAATTTTGGGAACATTTTTAGCTCTGGGTAAGATTTATGGTAATAAATTTGTTTCAGCTGTGGTTCGGATTTTTATTTCGATTATCAGAGGAACTCCACTTTTAGTTCAGCTTTTTATTATCTATTATGGTCTGCCGGCTTATGGAATCAGATTAACTCCAATTACAGCAGCAGTGATCAGCTTTATTATCAACAGTGGAGCCTACCAGGCTGAATATTTAAGAGGCTCTATCCAGTCAATCAGCGGCAGCCAGCTTAAGGCGGCTCAGTCAATTGGAATGAGCAAATGGCAGGGAATTAGATATATTATTTTACCACAGGCTCTGCGCCGGGTAATTCCTGCCTGGACTAATGAGTTTATATACATGATCAAATATTCCTCCCTGGCCTATGTAATTGGCGCCAGAGAATTAATGACAGAAGGGAAATTAATTGCCAGCCGCAACTATCAGTTTTTTAATGTTTATTTTATAGTTGCTTTAATTTACCTGGTAGTGATCATTTTATTTGTTTATCTCTTTAACCGGATCGAGAAAAAGGTTACTATTCCTTAAAATTTAAATGTACATGCACCGGGAACCACCCGCTTTATGTCAATATTTGTCGAAGTAATAGACCTGCTAATTATTTATTTAATTAGCAGGTCTTTTCTGCTTTATTAAAGGCAGATAAAGTGATAAACTAAAATTAATAATTATTGTAAAATGATTCCTACAGGGAGTGAATATTAAATGTTTAAAAGTATCAAAACTAAAATGATTATTTTAGTCAGTTTAATGCTCTTTTTATTAATTGCTGGAAGTTCTTTTTATGCTTTCAGACAGTCAGAAAATATTTTAAGTAATACCCTGCAGTCAGAAGCAGAGAATTCAGCCAGGAAATCAGTAGAAACAATTAGACTCTGGACTGAAGAAAAAGGAAAGATAATTCAAAATTTAAGTAATTTAGACAGCATGAAAAGTATGGACTGGGAGCGGCAGTATGATGATTTAAAGCCTATCTCAGATGATGATCCACAGATAGAATCTTTATTTATAGTTGGACCAGATGGAAATATGAGGGATACAAATCAGTTTGAAACAAGTGTTGCTGATCAGAGTTATTTTCAGCAGGTAACAGCAAATAAAGAACAGGTTTTTTCAGAACCGACAGAAAGTTTTGAGACCGTGCGCCCAATTACCATTATTGCCAGTCCAATATTTAGAGATGATGAATTTGTGGGAATAGTTGCAGCAGCCAGTGAGGAACAGATTGCAGCAACTGAAGAAATTGTTTCATCTGCAGAAAAGCTGTCAGAATATGCAGAAGAACTGAAAACTGCAGTCAATCAGTTCAAAATCTAAAATAAGCAGTTAAATACATTAAAAACTAATGTTTTTCCAAAAATTGGGCCGGTAAACGGTGACTGCACATTAAAGGAGTGGTCAAATGAAAATTTATACTAAAAGCGGAGACAAGGGAACAACCAGTCTTTTTGACAACACAAGGGTAGCTAAAGACTCACTGCGGGTTGAAAGCTATGGTACCATCGACGAACTCAATTCTTCACTTGGTTTTGCCAAAAATTTTGTAGAAGAGGAAGAAGTTTATAATATTATTCGTTCAGTTCAGCGTAAGCTTTTTAACCTGGCGGGTGAGCTGGCAACACCGGACTGGGAGAGTTTTCCGGAGAAAATAACTGAAGAAGATATAGAGTTTTTGGAGCAAAAAATTGATCACTATTTAGATCAGATGAATAAAAAGGAAAAATCAATGTTTATCATTCCCGGCAGTTCAAAAGCCAGTGGTGCTCTGCATCAGGCACGGACAATCTGCAGGAGAGCTGAGCGCAGAATTACTACTCTGGCAGGCGAAGCTGATATCAGCAGGGATCTGCAGAAGTATATTAACCGTCTTTCTGATCTGCTTTATACTTTGGCTCGCTATTCAGAAACAGAACTTGACTATGTGGAGTTTAAAAAACAGTGAGGATCTTAGTTGATGGAGATGGCTGTCCGGTGATTTCAATTGTTACAGAAGTTGCTGCCGCAGTGGATATAGAATTAATAGTTTATACAGACCTCAATCATCAGCATCAGCTTGACTATGGGACATTAAAAGTAGTTGATCAGGGTTTTCAATCGGTAGATATGGTGCTCTGTAATAAAATTGAAGCAGGTGACCTGGTTATTACCTCTGATTACGGACTGGCAGCCCTTTCTCTCAGCCAAAAAGCTAAAGTACTCGGGTTTTCTGGACGCGAATTTACCGATCAGAATATCGAAAGACTTCTGGCCAAAAGACACCGCCAGTTTAAGGAAAGAAAACGCAGTGGCCGCCATACCAGTCATAAAAAAAGAACTGAAGCAGATGACCAGCGGTTTAGAAATAAGCTGCTCAAATTATTAAACAATAAGCAGTAAAATATTAGTTTAATATTTATCAAATAACTTTCAAAAATTTTAAAGAGGGTGAGCTAATGGATAAACAAAAGAAAACAGTCTATGCCTGGGCCATGTATGACTGGGCTAATTCCGCCTTTGCCACGGTAATCTTAGCCACAGTGCTGCCGATATTTTATAAAGATGTAGCCGGGATCAATTTACCCGGTAATTTAGCTACTTCCTACTGGGGTTATACTCAAACAATTGCTATGCTTATAATTGCAGTTATTTCTCCAATTTTGGGGGCAGCTGCTGATTACTCTGATTCGAAAAAGTCTTTCCTCAAGTTTTTTGTCTTTCTGGGTATTACCGGCACAGCACTTTTGTTCTTTGTCAACGAAGGCAACTACTTACTTGCTTCTTTCTTTTTTATTATTGCCAATATTGGGTTTTCAGGAGGAAATGTATTTTACGACGGCTTTTTAACAGATGTCAGTGATTCTGAATCCATAGATTATGTTTCCAGTCTGGGATATGCAGCTGGTTATCTGGGAGGAGGACTGCTGCTGGCCGTAAACCTTTTGATGATTTCAAAACCTGCTTTATTTGGGATCAGTTCAGTTACTTCAGCAACTCAGATTTCTTTTGTTACAGTTGCCATCTGGTGGTTTATCTTTTCCCTACCGGCTTTTAAATATCTTCCTGACCCGGAAAAAAGAGTCGAAAAAATTCCCCTGGGAAAATATACTAAAATGGCATTTGGCAGGCTGAAATCAACCTTTGTCCATATCCGCAAGTATCGAGAACTCTGGAAGTTTTTATTGGCTTTCTGGCTTTATAATGATGGGATTGGAACTATCATCAGGATGGCGACGATTTATGGTCGCGAAGTTGGAATCGGCCAGACTGATTTGATAGGTGCACTCCTTTTGACTCAATTTGTCGGGATACCTTTTGCCCTGATCTTTGCCAAAATTGCTGGAAAAATAACAGCTAAAAAAGGTATCTATCTGGCTTTAATTATTTATACCGGAATTACTTTTTACGGTTATTTTCTGGATTCAGCTCTTGATTTCTGGATTCTGGCTGGGATTGTAGGTATGGTGCAGGGAGGAGCTCAGGCTTTAAGCCGCTCTTTATATGGAGCTATGGTACCGGAAGCAAAATCAGCAGAGTTTTTTGGTTTTTTTGGAGTTTCCAGCAAATTTGCAGCTATAGTTGGCCCCACCGTTTTTGCCTATACAGGACAGCTAACCGGCTCCAGCCGTTATGGAATTATTGCAGTTGCTTCTTTTTTCATACTGGGTATGATATTTTTGAGTAGAGTTGATGTCGAAAAAGGTAAACAGGAAGCCAAAAGTTAAAGCATTAAAAAATATTGAGGCTTAAAACTAGTGGGAGGTCATAATATGCCTGATTTCTGGACACATTTAATTGCGGGAGAGGAAATAGTGGCCGGTCTGGAAGCTAATCAGCTAAAATCACTTTTAAACCAGAACTATCAGCTTTTTAATTACGGCTGTCAGGGAGCAGATTTTTTCTTTTACAATGATTTTTTACCCTGGCAGAAAGCAAAAGTGGGTCCTGAAAAAGGGGAGATGGTTCATCAGCTCAGCGGCAGAAAAGTCTTTGCCGAGCTTTTAACTTCATTTAAGAGAGAAGCTATTTATCTTCAGGCAGAGATCCCCGAGTCTGAATACTGGCAGAATAATCTGGTTTATCTGCTTGGTTTTATCTCCCATTACGCTCTGGATCGAGAGTGTCATCCTTTTATTATAAAAAATGGGGGCCGCGGAGAAAAGCATAAATTAATTGAGGCCAGTATCGATATTTATATAATGGAAGCTAAATGGAATCAAAATCCTAAAACAGTCAACCCCCTGCCATATTATCAATTAAAAGAGGAATACCGGGCCAGCCTAAATTATTTTTATCAGCTGATTTTTGAAAATGTTCTTGGCGAAAGTCTGGATCAAAAACTAATCTGGGATTCGTATTTAGATTTACGTAAATATCACAAACTGTTCAGCACAGACAGTTATTTAAAATATTATCTTTTTAAAATTTTAAATCTGCTTCTGCCTCAGGATTTAAGTCAGTACAGTTATGCCCTTAATGATAGGGAAGAAGTCTGGTCTAGAGAAAAATATCAGCAGTTTGAAAAACATTTCAATAAAGGAATTAAATCAGCTCAAAGCTTAATCGCTGAAACCTTAAAGTATTTTCAATCAGAAAAGTCACTGTCAGAGACTCTGGCTTTATTTAGTAACAAAAATTTTCTGGGAAAAGAGAACTGATATTCTTCCCTTAGTTTTACCGTACTATTTCTTTTCTACTGGTAAGTCACTGCGGCTGCTCCAGCCTACCCAGGATTCATCATATAACTTGAGGTTTTCATAACCTATAAGTTTGAGGGCAAAAAAGCTGTGAGCTGCTCTGACTCCAGTGTGGCACATTGGAGCAATCACTTCTTTGTCTTTAGTTATCCCGTTTTCTTCAAAAAGCTTTTTGAGTTCAGCTGCAGATTTAAAAGTATAATCTTCATTTAATACTGAATCCCATTCAAGGTGAATAGAATTCGGTATTCTGCCTTTACGGGGAGCCCCAGAATTTGTTTCTTCACCTAAATATTCAGCCTCAGTTCTAGTATCTAAAACTACAAAATTTTCATTATCAAGGTTTTCAGCTATTGTATCAGAATTAACGATCCATTCATTTTTAACATCTTTAACCACAAAATTACCTTCCTCTGGATAGTTAGGCAGCATTTTTGTTTCAAAATCTTCAGCCTTCCAGTTATCATAGCCGCCTTCTAAAATTTTCACATTTTGATGTCCATAAACCCTAAAAATCCACCAGAGTCTGGCTGCCCAGATGCCGCTGTTTTCATCATAGACTATGATTTCTGAATCATTATTTATTCCCTTTTCCTGTGCTGCAGCACTAAAAGCTTCAGGTTCTGCAATTAAACCCTCAACCCAGCCTTCGGGATTAGAAAAATCATCTGACCACATACTAACTGCCTCTGGTAAATGTCCGAGCAGATATCTGGCACTGTTCCGGACATCAATTATTTTCAGCCTGTTATTTTCATTTTCAAGTTTTTCGTTTAATTCTGCTGCTGAAATTAAAAGTTCAGGATTTTCAAAACCTCTCTCTGAGACAGCAAGCGCCGTGAAACTAAAAAATATAGAAATTATAATAATTGAATTCAAGATAAGTATAATTTTTTTATCAGTATTCACTCTTATTCCCCCTTAAAATACTAATTTTCCTTCATAAACTATTATATACCTTGAATAACAAATTTGCATCATTATTAGCTAAATTAATCATATAATTCTAAAAAGGCAGGATTTTATTGATTTTTGTTGAAATTAAATTAAGAGAGAATAGAAAAAAATTGACTGTTAGGGGGATAAAATGAAAAAAGTAATCTTAGATTGTGATAATACAATTGGGCTTAATGAAAAAGATGTAGATGACGGCCTTGCTTTTTTATTTTTACTGGGGCGAGCGGATATTGATCTAATGGCTGTTACAAGTGTATTTGGTAACAGTAATTTAGAAGATACTTATAATACCACTGAAGGCATGCTTAATGATTTTAAATTAAAAGATCAGGTAAAACATTTAAAAGGGGCTGCAGAAGCCGGTGATCATCAGACTGAAGCGGCTGAGTTTCTGGCTCAAACGGCTGCTGAGAATAAAGATGAGATAACTCTGATTGCTATTGGACCACTGACAAATCTTTATGCTGCCTGGAAAATTGACAATGATTTTTTTAAGAACTTAAAGGAAATTATTATCATGGGTGGTGTAACCGAGCTGCTTCAATTTGGTGAGGATACAATTGATGAACTTAATCTTACCAGTGATCCAGAAGCTGCAGAGAGAGTTCTTAAAGCAGAGGTTCCGGTTGCTCTAATGTCGGGGAATTTATGTCTGGCTGCTCGTTTTGGTGAAAAATCATGGCGGCGGGTAAATAGATCAAAAAACAAAGCTGTCCGGGCCTATATTACTGATAAAATAAAACACTGGTATGATTATTCATCTGAAATGATTGGTCTAACTGGTTTTTATATGTGGGATGTAGTAGCAGTTGTTTATATGATAGCACCGGAAATCTTCCCCTATAATAAAAGAAAATTTGTATCCACCGTTGAAGATTTAAAAATTGGTCAGATTAAAACAGAAAAAGCAGAAGGAAAACTGCAGGATGCTGGAATTATTAACCTGCCTTCAACTATTCTTGATACTAAGAGGTTTAAGGATCTTGTTTTTTCTGCCTGGGATCAAATAGAAATTATTCCGGAAGGTTATAGCGATGCTGAATAAAAAAATTTATACCTCTGCCAGACGCTGGGAAGAATATGGTGTTTAAAAAACAATTATTTTGATGCATAAAATAAAAATTTTATATTTGCTGGTCTGGAGTCCGGCAAAATTAAAAGCCATATATCGTGATGAGCGATAGTTTAAATAAGACAGGAGGAGATTATTTTGCAGGCTTCATTAGTGCTTATGAGTAGAGCCCCAATAGCAGGGAAAACCAAGACAAGGCTAGAAAGCCATTTGACAGCAGAAGAATGTGCTGATTTACACAGGGCTTTTTTAAAAGATATTAATTCTAAATTTTTGAATTTAAAAGAAGTTTATTCTCGACTGGATCTATATTTAAGCTATACACCGGAAGTAAATCAAAATCTATTTAAAGATATAATTGATACTGATTTTATTCGGATTCCTCAGCGTGGAAAAAATTTGGGTGAGAGGATGTTCAATGCTGTTGCTGATGCCTATCAAAAAAGCAGATTACCTGTAATTATTACCGGCTCAGACCTTCCCCTCCTGGATCTTGATATTTTTACAGAAGCACTTGCAGGTTTAAAAGAACGGGATATTGTGATTGGTCCTTCAGATGATGGAGGCTATTATCTTTTAGGTATGAAAAAACCAGAAAAGTCACTTTTTAATTTTGAAGGTTGGGGAAATCAATCAGTTTTAGAGAGGACTATTAAAGAGGCTAGCCGGCATAATCTGAAAAGTCATTTCTTACCGGAAGCATCAGACGTTGACACTTTTAAGGAATTACTTGACTTAAGATCAAAATTAATTAACATAAATTCAGATTTAAATTATCCACATAATACAAAAAAAATTATCGATAAAATTTTTGCTTATAAATAGTGATGGAGGTAAATTGTATGTCTTTTAAGGATCAATTAACAATGGATTTAAAGAAATATATTAGAGATAGAGATTTTATGGTTAAAACAGGGATTAGTCGGCGGGCTGAATTAAACTTCTTAGCCCAGGGTGAATATAATATTAACTATTTAATTGAAGATGAGGATGAAAAATATGTACTGAGGGTTAATCTCGGCAGTCAGATAAACCTTGATGATTAGATAGGATACGAGTTTTCTGCCCTGCAGAAACTTGCACCTTCTGGAGTAACTCCAAGGCCTTTTTATTTAGATCAATCAAAAGAAAAAATAGACTATGGACTACTTTTGATGGAATATTTACCGGGGAGACATTTAGATTATCAGAAAGATTTAAAGGCAGCTGCTAAGGTTTTTGCTAAGATTCATAAATTAGATACGGCTGGAACTGAAAGGTTGATTAGAGAAGAAAAACCACTTACAGCTATCTGGAATGAGTGTGATTCACTTTTAGATAGCTATTTTGATTCTGAGCTGGGAGATTCTAAAATCAAAAAATTCCTATTAAAAATGAAAGCTGACCTGGCTGAAAAAAAAGAACAGGAATCAGAATTAATGTCTTTTTTTCCTGAAGCAATAGTTAATACAGAGGTTAATTCAAATAATTTTTTAATTAATGATAAATTTGATCTTGCTTATCTGGTAGACTGGGAAAAGCCATTAGTTACCACCCCTCTGCAGGATTTAAGTCATTTTATGGTGCCGACAACTACCCTCTGGAAAAGCAATTTTATTTTCAACCAGGGAGAAGAAGAGGAATTTTTACATCATTACCTCAAAGAAAGAAAAATGGATTCGAGATATCATGAAGTAAAGGCTGCTTTAAAGCTTTTTAATCAGTTTTCAGCAATGAGAGGAATTTCCTGGTCGGCGATGGCCTGGGTGGAATATCAGACTACTGAGCGAGAAATTAAAAATAAGGATACTTTTGAGACAATGGACAGTTATTTAAGACTGGATTTTTTAGAAATGCTTTTTCCAGATCTTGATTAATACAAATTTTAGAATTGGATAGTTAGAATTGTGGGGTGAAAGAATGAATTCATTATCAGAAGGGGATAAAAGAAATTTAATTGTAAGGCTGAGGCGGATTGAAGGTCAGGTTAGAGGTCTGCAGCGGATGATTGATGAAGAAAAATACTGTGTAGACATTTTAACTCAGATCAATGCCTGCCGGGGAGCTTTAAAAAAAGTAGCTCTTAAAGTTTTAGACCGTCATGTTAATGGCTGTGTAAAAAATGCTATTTCTCAGGAAGATGGAGAAGAAGAGATCATAGCAGAGCTGATGGATGTCATAGACAAATTTAGTGATTAAATTTATCCCCGCTTCTGGCGGGGTTTTTTTGAGGAGGAAATTATGTTAGCATTAGAAAAAATTATTGCTTCTTTAATTATGCCGCCGGGATTATTTGTATTAATCTTATTTATCCTGACTGTTTACTTATTCAAAAAATCAGAATCTAAGCTGATAAAACTTTTAGCTCTATTTATGCTCCTGCTGTTTTTTCTGCTTTCAACTGCCGCGGGGGTTCAGCTGCTGCTTCATCCGCTGGAAAACTATGCAGAGAAAATATCAGTTAATGCTTTTGAAAGACATCCAATAGTTGTTCTCGGAGGTGGCCTCAATTATTATTCCCGGGAAGAAGCTAAACCTTCCCTGCATAGTATGCAGAGATTAGTTAAGGGCTATCAACTTCACCGACGACTAAATACACCTCTGATTTATTCCGGGGGAGTTGCTATTGGCCAGGAGACAATCTCCGAAGCCGATGCTGCAGCAGAATTTTTGGAAAAACTGGGGATGGAAAAAGAATTTTATATAAGTGAAGACAGAGCCCAAACAACTTTTGAAAACGCAGCTTATTTAAAAAAATGGATTGATGAAAATGAAATTGAAAAAGTTTATCTTGTCACGTCTGCCTATCATACCCTGCGCTCAGCAGCTGTTTTTAAAGCTCAAAATATTGATTTTTTAGTAGTTCATTCAGGTTTTATTTATGATCATCAATTTAGCTGGCTTGATTATCTCCCCAATCGAGGGGCACTGACAGCTAATCTATCTGCACTGCATGAATGGGTCGGCTTAGTCTGGTATTATATTAGGGGGCGAATATAGTTAATTAGAGTAAATTTTACTGTTTAAGCAACTTATAATTAACTCTGAGCAAATTATTTTGAATTAATTGCTCAACTTTAATGATATTTTAAACTTTTTCTGATAAACTATAAATGTATCTTAGAGAGAGTATTTAAAATTTAAGAGCAGAGAGTAATCAAATCTCTTTTTAAGTTAATTAGTGTTAAAAATTACTCTTAAGGAGCTTGATATTTTATGTCTAAAGATATGTTTAGCGAAAGAAAGAAAATTGATCTGCATATGCATACAACTGCTTCAGACGGTGCTTCCACACCGGCAGAACTTGTGGAAAAATGTATAGAGCTGGATTTAGAAGTTATAGCTGTTACTGACCATGATAATATGACTTCTGTTAAGGAAGTAGAGAAACTGGGCCGGCAAAAGGGACTTAAAGTTGTTCCGGGTATTGAAATTTCTACTTATAGAGGAGAAGCAGAATATCATATTTTAGGTTATTTTGTTGACCCTGAAAATGATGCCCTGCTTGGTTTAACAGAAGCTATTTTGGATTCTAGAGTTGAAAGAACTCATAAAATGATAGAAAAATTATCTGAGATGGGTTATCCATTAGAATTTGCAGATGTCAAAAAATATGCCACTGGAGTTAGTCTGGGTCGGCCGCATGTAGCTAGCGCAATGGTTGATAAAGGTTATATAGAAGAGATTGGTGACGCTTTTACTGAAGAATTTATTGCAGGTGGTGGAAAAGCATATGTGGAAAAGAAAAATGTACTGCCTGTTGAAGCAATAGAGGTTATTTTAAAAGCAGGTGGAATTCCCGTAATTGCCCACCCTTATATTATCAATCACGGAGAGGCTCTGGACAAAGAAGAAATAGCTCGTTTAAAAAATCTTGGTCTGAAAGGTGTTGAAGTTTATCAGACCAAACATAATGAAAAGATTACAAAAAAATATAAACAGATAGCAGAGGAACTTGATCTTTTAATAACCGGTGGTTCTGATTATCACGGAGAGAACTCACCTGGAATTTTACCCGGAGACAGAGGAATGACTGAAGCTGAATTTGAAAAGCTGGAAAGTTATGCCCATTCTATGCTATAATAAATATCAGTTATTCAATAGTAGCTGATCATTTTTAAGATAAAGCCGGATTAAATTCCGGCTTTTTTCAAATGCAAATTATTAGTGAATTTGAGCTGCAGAGAGTTTTAAATACTGGGACAATATTATTTTATTATTTTAATAATCAAAAAGGAGTAGTGAGTAAAGAGAATGCATAATGTAACAATGATTGCTGGAGATGGAATTGGACCTGAAATTTCGGAGGCAGTAGCAGAAATAATTGCCGCTGCAGGAGTTGAAATCAACTGGGAGAGGGTAGAAGCTGGTGCAGGAGTTATGGATAAATATGGCACCCCTCTGCCGGAGGAAGTCTTTAAATCGGTTAGGAAAAACAAAGTAGCCCTAAAAGGTCCGATTACAACACCTGTAGGTAGTGGATTTAGAAGTGTTAATGTGGCTATCCGTAAAGAGTTAGATTTATATGCTAATGTGCGTCCGCTGAAGGTACATGCCAAAAAATTTGCCAAAGATGAAAATATTGATATGGTAGTATTTAGAGAAAACACCGAAGGACTTTATGTGGGTATTGAACATTATGTAGGGGACCAGGCGGCAGAAAGCATTAAAATTATCACCCGCAAGGCATCCCGCAAGATCACAGAAAGAGCTTTTGAATACGCAGTCCGGGAAGGCCGCAAAAAAGTAACTGCTGTGCATAAGGCCAACATTTTAAAGTTTAGTGATGGTCTCTTTTTAGAAGAAGCCCGCAAGGTTGCTGCCAAATATAAAAAGACTCACCCTGAAATAGAATTTGATGATAAGATTGTAGATAATATGTGTATGCAGATGGTTCAGTATCCTGAAGAGTATGATGTGCTTGTAATGCCTAATTTATACGGGGATATTGTATCTGATTTAGGTGCTGGTTTAATTGGAGGTCTGGGACTTGCTCCAGGAATGAATCTTGGTGATGAGATTGCAGTTTTTGAAGCAGTTCACGGCAGTGCACCTGATATTGCCGGTCAGAACAAGGCAAATCCGGTAGCCCTCTTATTTTCAGCAGTTTTAATGCTTAAACATCTGAATGAGCTTGAGGCAGCAGCAAGAATAGAAAAAGCAACTTCTGCAGTTCTCAATCAAGGTGAAGTCTTAACAGGTGATTTAGGCGGCAGTGCCACAACTGATGAAATTACTGAAGCAATTATTGCCGAACTATAATTAATATAAGCTTGCCCGGGATAGCGGGCACTGGATAAGAGAGGAGAGATAGTTAATGGAAGCTAAATTGGAAAATTTATTGGACTGTTTGGAAGGATATAAGAAGAAGGCAGTAGAGAGAAAAAATGCTTATGGACTGGACCCCCGTCCACTGGAGGCTGAAGAGGTTGAATCTCTTTTTGCCGGACTTAAAGTAGAAGGACTAGAAAAGGAAACTTTTGAGATATTTAAAAAGGAACAGTTAGATCAGCTTGTATTAAGGCTTTTAAGGGAAGAGGTTAAGCGCGGAACTTTTCCTGCTTCTTATGCTAAGGCTGATGGACTGACTGAAATTATAAAAGAAGCAAAAATTAGAGAAAAAGAAAATCCATATCTATCTGCAGAGCAGGCTCTTGAACTGCTGGCAGAGATGAAGGGAGGAGCAGCTACCTCCAGTTTGATTGATCTTTTTGCGAAAGAAATTTATAGAGATAAAATTACTGAGATTTTAAAGGGAACTGTACTTGTTACTCAGGCAGATTTTGAGCAGCTTGAAGAACTGGCAGCAGAAAACCCTTATTTTAAGAAGAAAATTGATGAACTGATGCTGAGCTGGGCTTACAGAGATTTTGCAGAAAATTGGGAGCTTGCTGATCAATATCAGGGAGTTTCACTCCGGGTCGGTGATAATATTACAACTGGTCATTTAAGTCCATCTAAAAACGCTAACAGCAGAACTGATCAACCCCGCCACGCTCAGTTTGTAATGGATGGTCGTGATGACGAAGAAAACCTGTGGGGACGTTTAAATAATTTAAAATCTAAAGCAGAAAAAACGGAAAGCGTCTTTTTCACAGCTGGAAAAGCTTTAGGTGAGGGATCTTCCCGTAAATCTGCTACTTATACCATGCAGCAGCTTTTAGGTGAACCGGTAAAAGGTGAACCTGAAAAGAAAAGAGGTGGGGTAGTAATTGCAAAAAGTTTTGCCCCTATTTTTAAAGAATCACTGGTGGCTTCGGGGATTCTACCGCTGGAAGCTGACACCACTGAAATTAAAGAGGGAGATAGTTTAAAAGTCAACTTAAATTCTAAAAAGCTGGTTGTTAATCCTGACTCAGAATCCGAATTTGAGCTGCAGATTAAACTGCCGATTGACTATAAAATGAAAAAGATCGCTGCCGGTGGAATGACTTACTTTGATGCCGGTAATGAGCTGCAGACAATGGCTCTAAGTTACTGTCAGGAAAATGGAATTGAAACAGGCGGTGTAAAAACACCTGCTGAAGAAAATGTAGTTGAAGAAGAAACAAAGCCGGCTCAAACACTTGCCCAAAAAATTGTAGCCTACAATCGTCTTGATGGTAAGGATACAATTCTGCCGGGAGAAACAGCCCAGGTTAAAATGAGAGGTGCTTTTTCTCAGGATACAACCGGGCCCATGACTATGGATGAATATCAATCAATGGCCGGGGGAGATTTTGGAGCTGAATTTGTTGTGCAGTCTCTCTGTCATACTGGTGAGTGTCCTTCCAGTGCTGAAAGAGATACCCATAAGTTTTTACATGATTTTGTAACCGAGCGCGGAGGTGTCTGTCTGCAGACAGGTGAGGGGATTATTCATACAATTGGTAACCGCTTTGTGCTGCCGACTGACGTAATTGTCGGTGGAGACTCCCACACCAGAACTCCAAGAGGAGTATCATTCCCTGCTGCTTCAGATATTGTGGCTGGAGTTATGAAATATGGTAAACAGGATCTGACTATGGATGAATCTGTTAAAGTTAAATTCACCGGCCGTCCACCAGCAGGGATTACTGCTCGTGACCTGGTATCTGCTCTGGTCATTTATGCAGAGAAAACTGTGGGTAAAGATATTTATAATGGCCGCATTATTGAAATGGAGGGTGTTGACTTCTTAAGCTCTGATGAGCGCTATATTCTAACAAATGCTGTTGCCGAAAGAAGTGCTTCAGCTGGAGTTGTACCTTCTGATCAGGTTACTGTAGAAACGATAAAGGAGAACCTGGAATATTTAAAGTCAAGGCCGGATGCTGAGACTTCTCCTTCGGTTAAAAATACTATTCAGGCAATTGAAGCGTATTTAGAAAATCCAGTTTTATTTAAGGCAGATGAGGATGCAGAGTATGCAGCCGAAATTGAAATTCCTCTGGAAGAACTTTCTGAACCATTAGTTGCTAAGCCCCATCACCCTGACAATGTTGCTCCAATAAGTGAAGTTGCAGGAGAGAAAATTGATGAGGTTTATATCGGCAGCTGTGTTGGGGGAGATTTAAAAAGTATTAAAGAGGCGGCAGAAGTGATTGCCGGTCACCAAATTCCTCAGTCAGTGAATGTAGTTGTCGGTCCTGCTTCCCGTGATATTTACGAGGAATTGATTGTGGATGGAACAATGGCTAAATTGACTCATGCAGGTGCAACAGTAATTATGCCGGGCTGTGGATTATGTATGGGTAACAAGCGGAGAATTGGCTCTGGTGCTACAGCCTTTACTACAACCACTCGTAATTATCAGTCCCGGATTGGACCTTCTGATTCTCGGACCTATCTCGGCAGCGCCCAGGTAGCAGGCTGTGTGGCTGTGCTGGGTCATATACCTTCTAAAGCAGAGTACTTTAAGCTGTATAAATAATGTACATGCACCGTGAACCACCCGATATATGTCGAAATATGCGGTGATTTAAGAAATTAGATAAGAGAAAGTAAACAGCAGCTAAGTTTTTTTAAGCTGCTGTCTTTCTTTAAAAAATATGACAGAAATCAGACTTGTAATTTAGAATAAACTTCTATATAATTAATAATCGTTGCATCAAAAATATCAGCTGTCTGTTGATTGAAATTTTATCAGCAGGCGGCTTTCTTTTGTTTTAACTTATAAAATTCTGAAAATAGAAGGAGCTTAAAAATGAGTCATTTACTAAATGATCTAAACCCAAAACAAAGAATAGCCGCAGAGACGCTAAAAGGCCCGGTTTTAGTTCTGGCTGGAGCAGGAAGCGGTAAGACCAGAACCCTAACTTATAGAACAGCCAATCTGATCAATAGTGGTGTAAGCCCCAAAAACATTTTAACTGTAACCTTTACCAACAGGGCTGCAGATGATATGAAAGCTAAAATTGGCAAATTGATTGGATCAGAGATTATAGATGAGATGAACCTCGGTACTTTTCACAGTATCTGCCTCAAGATACTGCGGGAAAATTTAAAGAAGGTAAATCGTTCTGAAGGTTGTTTGATTTATGATACTAATGATTCAATAGCTATAGTAGAAGACATTATTTTTGAATTTGGCCTGGAAGAGACTGAATATGATCCAAAGCTGGTCTTCAATATTATTTCTAAGGCCAAAATGGAACTCGTACTGCCGGCTGATCTGGTTGAGGAATATGCCCGGGGAGAAAATCAGGGTTCTGAACATTTTTATCAAATTGTGAGCAGAATCTATCAGGAGTATGAGCGGGTGCTGACAAATAATAACTGTTTTGATTTTAATGATTTGATTAAAAAGACGATTGAACTTTTAGAATCTGATTCAGAAATCCTGGCTAAATATCAGAATAAATTTAAGTATATCCAGGTCGATGAATATCAGGATGTCAACCATTCTCAGTATCATCTGGTTTCTCTGCTGGCCAGACCTCAAAATAATATTTTTGTGGTTGGTGATGACTGGCAGGGAATCTATGGCTTCCGGGGTGCTGATATCAGTAATATCTTAGAATTTGAGCATGACTATCCAGAAGCTAAAATTGTTAAGCTGGAGCGCAATTACCGCAGCTCCAATAATATTATTTCAGCCTCCAATCAACTGATAAACAATAACAGTCAGAATAAGGTTAAAGAAGCCTGGACTGAAGCTGACGATGGGGCTCCAATTTTTATAGCTCGAGCAGAAAGTCCTCTTGTTGAGGCAAAATATGTCTGTAAGCGGATTAATCACCTTGTTGATTTTTATAATTATAAATTAAGTGATATTGCTATTTTGTGCCGCAGCCATTTTCAATCGATGCAGCTGCAGAATCAGCTGCCAAAGTTTAGAATCCCTCATCAGCTGGTAGGAGGAGTTAGCTTTTTTGACCGCCAGGAAATTCGCTATTTTGTCAATTATCTTAAACTGCTGGTTAATCCTAATGACAGGCTGGCTTTAAAGCGGCTTTTTAGAATTGAGGTTCACGGGGTTGGAGAAATTTTGTTGAGTGAAATTAACAAATATGCCAGAGAGCACAATCTGAAAATTACTGATGTTTTTGAGAGTCCGACTCTTGTTAAGGGAATTGGAAATAACAAGGCGGCTAATATTATTGAATTTCAGCGGCGGGTTATTGACAGCATTTATGATCTGCGGGATGAAAAGCTGGCAATGCATAAAAAGGCTCTTGAGCTTTATCAGCGGGTAGATTTTGATCAAAATGTACTGGCAGAGCTTGACAGTCCAGAAGAGAGAAAAAAATATATGAACATGTTTTTAGAGGATATGGCAGATTTTCAAAAAAATAATCCCGGGCGAGGACTTTATGATTATTTATTGATTAACAAATTGATTTCAGATAAGGATATTAGCGAAGATACTCAGGAAAAGGTCAAAGTAATGACTGCTCATTCAGCCAAAGGACTTGAATTTCCAGTTGTTTTTATTATTGGAGCAGAGGAAGAAGTCTTTCCTCATCTAAAAAGTCTGGAAGAAAAGGCAGCAGGTTCAAATCCCTATGCTGTAGAAGAAGAGCGGAGGCTCTTTTATGTAGCAATGACCAGAGCTGAAAAATTACTCTTTATATCATTTTCAAATCGCAAAGTTTCCGGAGAACAGGGGCAGTACAAGCAGATTGTTCCTTCCAGATTTTTATATGAATTGCCTGAGCAGCGGCTTGATTTTACCAGTGTAGAAAGCAAAAAAGGCGGTTCCGGGATTCAGATGCGAAAAAATGTCGAAGTTATATAGGGCATTGTTCTTTATTTCACTATAACCAGGTACAAAACGGCCGTTTTGTACCTGGTACCAACAAAGTACTTGACAGATTTAAAATTGAGTGATAAACTACTATATAACTTAAAAAGAAAATAAAAATCATCAAGAGCGGTGGAGGGACTGGCCCTTTGATACCCGGCAACCTACTTAAAGTCTTTAGTAAGGTGCTAATTCCAGCATTTCCAGAAGGGAATGATAGATGAGAGGCAATCAAATCCTCTCAGGAGGATTTTTTTCATTTCTAACTGCTCTTGATATTTGGAGCAGTTTTATTATTTTTTAAAGGGTGATTAGTATTGATTAAAATTGAAAATTTAACTAAGCACTATCATGCAGCTCAGGGAAAAGTTGAGGCAATCAATGGACTCAACCTGGAAGTTGCTGATGGTGAGATATTTGGAATGATTGGACCCAGTGGTGCAGGGAAGAGTACTTTGATTAGAATGCTCAATTTACTGGAAGAGCCTACTTCTGGAACTATAAATATTAATGGTACAGATCTGACAGAACTCAGCTCTCAGAATTTAAGAGCTGCCAGGCAGAAGATTGGTATGATTTTTCAGCACTTTAATCTTCTTTCTTCAAGAACTGTCCTGGGGAATGTAGCTTTTCCACTTGAAATTGCAGGAGTGGGAAAAAAGAAAAGACGTCAAAAAGCAAAAGAATTAATTGAACTGGTCGGCCTGGAAGATCGGGCAGATCATTATCCAGCTCAGCTTTCTGGAGGTCAGAAGCAGAGGGTAGGTATTGCCAGAGCTCTGGCAAATGACCCTGATTTACTTTTGTCGGATGAAGCGACCTCATCGCTTGACCCGGAAAGTACTAAATCTGTACTTGAACTTTTAGGCAGAATTAGAGATGAGATGAACCTGACAATTATTTTAATTACCCATGAGATGGGAGTAATTAAAGATATTTGTGATCGAGTTGCTGTTTTAGAGGCTGGAGAAATTATTGAGGAAGGATCAATAATTGATATTTTTTCAAAGCCGCAGAAAGCGCTGACCAAAAAGTTTATCAGTTCAGTTATTGATTTTGATCTGCCGGAGCGCATAGTTAAATATGTTAGAAAAGAAAGACCGGGAGAATTAATTAGAGTTTCCTTTGTGGGAGAAAAGACACATGACCCCTATATTTCTGATCTGGTAAAACATTATTCAGTTGACGCAAATATTTTATATGGAAATATTGATGAAATTCAGGGTGTTCCTTTTGGTACTCTGGTGCTTGATTTAGAAGGGCAGCTGACCAATATTGAGGAAAGTATTGCCTATCTAAAGAGTCAGGATTTAAGAGTTGAGGTGTTGGATAATGTTTAATTTTATTACAGATTTAGCCCGCTACAATGATTTAATGATTAGCGGTTCTTTAGAAACTTTATACATGGTGGCAATGTCATTATTTTTTGCGATAGTAGGAGGAATTCCACTTGGTATTTTAACTACAATCACCAGACAGGGCCATATTTTACCCAATAAACCGTTAAATTTTATTCTTGATGGAATAATTAATATTGGGCGATCGATTCCTTTTATTATTCTAATGGTAGCAGTTATTCCCTTTACCAGAATGATAGTTGGGACTTCAATTGGCACCAATGCAGCGGTAGTTCCACTTTCTCTGGCAGCAATTCCATTTATGGGAAGAGTCACTGATAATGCGATTTTAGAAATTGATCAGGGAGTTGTCGAATCAGCTCAGTCGATGGGAGCCAGCCCCTTACAGATTGTATTTAAAGTTTTATTACCAGAATCACTGCCGGCGATTATTCTCGGCCTGACTCTGACAGCAATTAGTCTGGTAAGTTATTCAGCCATGGCTGGAGCAGTTGGTGGGGGTGGTCTCGGCGATATCGCTATCCGCTATGGGTACCAGCGTTTTCAGCTGGCTATTATGCTGGAGACTATTGTTATTTTGGTAGTTATGGTGCAGTTAATTCAATTTTTTGGTAATCAGATAGCTTCATTTTTTGATCACAGAGCCTAAGTGGTAAAATATTTACTATTATCATGTTTTGATTTAGAATAACATAAGATAGAAGAGAAGCGTGGAATTATTTCTGACAAAATATATAGTGTCAGAATTAATTTATAAATTTATAACAAGTAGAAGAGGAGAGATAATTATGTTAAAGAAAACAATTTTGATTTTAGCAATTTTGACTTTCGTATTTGCTGGTGCTGTTCAGGCTGATGGTCACCTGCTTAAGATTGGGGCAACACCACTGCCGCATTCAGAAATTCTTGAGTTTATTAGAGAAGATCTGGAAGCTGAAGGTATTGAACTGGAAATAGTAGAGTTTACTGATTATGTAACTCCAAACATTGCTTTAGATGACGGCAGTATTGATGCTAACTTCTTTCAGCATGTACCATATTTAGAACAGTTTAACGCAGATCGTGGTCTAGATTTAGTCTCAGCAATTAAGGTTCATGTGGAGCCAATAGGATTATATTCTGATAAGTACACAAGCTTAGATGAAATTCCAGAGGGTTCTTCAATTGCCCTACCAAATGACCCTTCAAATGAAGGTAGAGCTTTAATCTTACTGCACAATGAAGGAGTTATTACATTAGATGATCCAGAAAACTTGAACGCCACTCCAATTGATATTGTAGAAAATCCTAAAGATCTACAATTTGAGGAACTGGAAGCAGCTCAATTACCAAGGGTCTTACCTGATGTTGCAGGTGCAGTTATTAATACCAATTATGCTCTGGAGGCTGACTTAAACCCTCTAGAAGACGCTTTAGTTATGGAGGGTAGTGATTCACCATATGTTAACGTAATAGCAGTTCGCAGTGGTGATGAGGACAGTGAAAAGATTAATACTTTAGCTGAGATTATTCAGTCAGAAGCTGTTAAAGAATTTATTTTAGAAGAATATGAAGGTGCTGTTGTACCAGCATTTTAATCTCGGTCTAAATTGTAATTTAATAATGATTAGCAGAAGGAGCAGTTTTCGAACTGTTCCTTTTTTGTTTTTCAATCAGAAATGTTGTATAATAAGTGGTAGGAAAGAGAAAAAATGAGGTGGAAATTATGAGTAAAAGCCTGGCAGCTGTTGTAAATATAATTCGTCTTATGAAAGACTCGGATGTTAAGATAAGCAAAAAGGCACTATTTTTAGTACCTGTTGCCTACCTTATTTTCCCTTTTGACCTGGTAGGAGACTTTTTTCCGCTCTTAGGTCAGATTGATGATATTGCAGTCTTTATTTTGATGTGGCCTGTTTTAAGAAATCTTTTAAAGAAATATCAGAGTGGAGATCCAGAGGTCGAAAAAAAGAAAAAAGATCCTGATGCAATAGATATTGATGATTATACAGTTGAATAATAAATAGATAACTCTACAGCCAGAATCAGGGTTGTAGAGTTTTTTGTTTTTAAAAAGATTTAAAGACCCTGATTTTCCTATAACTTTCACCTACTGGGTGAAAACAATATTTTGATAAATGATTGATATATTAGCACTGATAATTTATTTCGCGGCTTCTATGAATAATCCAGGATTAATCTAATTATAATCGACCGTACGGTTGACAAAAAATAAATTTTGAGTTATAATGACTACTGATCGGTTAGTTGAGAAGATTAAAATTTGGTTAAGGAGGTTTTTATGGCCGAAGATACGAAAAACAAAATACTAAAGTCAGCCTTTCATCTTTTTTCAAAAAACAACTATCATGCTGTTTCCATGACTCAGATAGCAGAGGGTGCAGAGATCAGCAAGGGTACCCTTTACTGGTATTTTGATAGTAAAGAAGAACTGTTTAGAGAAACTGTAGTTACTGGTCTGGATTATTTTCATGAGCTTTTCGAAGAAATCGCTGCGAAAGAAATCAGCAGTGACAAGAAGATTAGAATTTTGCTTAAATGTGTATTCAAAACTTTGATAGAAAATTTAGATATGCTGGAAGTTTTTAGGAACAATGTGGAGTTAATTAGCAGCGATTTCAAAGATGCAATTGAGTCTAAACACAAAAAAAATATAGAAATTGTGTCTCGAATTGTTGAACAGGGAATAGAAGAAGGTTTAATAAGAAGTGAAAATTCTACTAACATGGCGGCATTAATTATGTCAGTTTTATTTACACCTCAAATAAAAGAAATATTAGATAATGATGAGAAAGTAGAAGATAAAATCAACTTTATTTATGATTTTATAATGAATGGGATTAGTAGAAAGGAGCATCAAGATGAAAAATAGAATGAAAGTAATTACCTTATTTTTAGTTGCTGTTATTTTCTTATCTACTCCTGCTGTAATGGCAGCAGAGGATATTAATTTAGAAGAAGCAGTAAAGATTTTAATTGAAGAAAATAGGATATTAGAAAACGCTCGTAAAGATATTGAGAATGCAGAAAAAGATATAGAACTGGCTCAAAGATCATACTTTCCAACCTTAGGTCTGCAGACTTCCTATACTAAATTGGACGAAGGGCAACCGAGTTTTGACTTGCAATCATTAAGTATGGTAGAAGGTCCTGATGAGAATTACAGTACAGCTATATCTTTAACTCAGCCAATCTGGCTGGGCGGCAGGGTTTCTATGCAGAAAGAAATTGCCGGTTATAGTTTAGAAATTGCCAGAACTAAGTATGAACAGAGTGTTGAAGATCAGATTTTTTCTTTAATCCAGGCTTATTATGGTGTTTTACAGACTCAGGGTATGGTTAAAATTCGAGAAGAAGCCCTGGATACTGTAAATGAACATTTAAGAATAGTGAAAAATAATTTAGAAGCTGGGATTGCAATTCGGCGGGATTTACTGCAGAGTCAGATTGAACAGAGAAAAGCTGAAGAAGCACTGACTGCAGCCAAAAATGATTTAAAAATTGCCAGGAGGCGCCTGACTCAGCTCTTAACTACAGATAAAGTATATGAGCCCAGTGATCCAGAAATTGATTTTGAACTGGAATTAGAACAGCAAAAACTATTTAACACAGCCCTGGCAAATGACCCACAGCTTATGATTTTAGAATTAAATAAAGAAATTATAAAGTTGAACCAGAAACTGAAGGGTCAGTATTATCGACCCAGTGTTTCTCTTAATGGTTCTTATAACTGGCAGGGGCAGGAATTTATGGATCAGAAAAGCTGGTCGATGACTCTGGGAGTTAATGTTCCTCTTTATGATGGAGGTAAGGGAAATCTTAATGCCGAAAAACAGGAAAAAGAATTAGAAAAAATAGCTAATAATCGGCAGGATTTATTAGAAAATATAGATATAGAGGTAGAAGATTCGATTTTAACTGTAAAAGAGAATAAAGAGGCAATTGAATTAGAACAGCTTTCTTTAGAAAATGCTGAAGAAAATTTAGAAATTGCTAATAAAAGTTATGAAGCCGGAGTAGCAAGTAATACAGATGTAATTGATGCTCAGTCTACCTACAATCAGGCCAAAACGTCTCTACTGCAGGCAACATATAAATATGAAACAGAATTATTTAGAACTATCTATAAAAGTGGTCGTCTAAAAGAATATTTTGAGGGTGTGATAAACAATGAAAAATAGAGATAAAGTCATTTGTTTACTAATTATTTTACTTTTTGTTAGTTTACCGGTTCTGGCTCAGGAGTCAAAGGTTGTTGAAACAGCTAAATCAGTTACCGACGATATTAGTCTTGATGAGTTGATTACAGGTACTTTAACTCCGATTCAGGATGTAAATATTCCTGCCCAAATTGGAGGAGTCGCTGATCTGGTAAATATAGAAATTGGAGAACAGGTGGAAAAGGGTGCTGAATTAATAAAAATTAATGATGAGACACTTATGATCCAGAAAAACCAGGCTGCAGCGGCTTTAGATAGTGCTCGTGCCAATTATGAAGAACTAAAAAATGGTGTAACAGAAGAACAGTTGAAGAGAATACAGGCTAATTATGAGAACGCTAAAGCAAGCTTAGAAAGTGCAGAAACCAATTTGGAATTAATGCAGGAACTATATAATGAACGCCGGACACTGGAGCAGCAGCTGGTAAATGCAGAACAGCAGCTTAATAGTGCCAGGCAGCAGCTGCAGATGTCAAAGCAGAATTTAAATCAGGCTGAAGTTAATTATAATCAGGCAGAAAGGGAGTATGAAAGATCAAAAAACTTATATGCAGATAATGTGATTTCGGAAAGAGAATATGAGAATGCAAAAAATTCTTATGAAAATGCAGAATCATCATATAAAAATGCTCAAATTTCAGTAAAACAGGCTGAAACTTCCCTTGCGGCAGCCGAAAAAAATTATCAATTAACAAAGGCAACTTATAATAATCCTACACAATTAAAACAGCAGCTGGAAAATGCACGCAGCCAGGTAAATAGTGCTCGTACAAATTTAAAAGTTGCTGAATCAAATTTAGAAGAAGCTAAAAGAGGTCCAAGAAAAGAAAGAATAAGAGCTAGCTTTGCTGCGGTTAAACAGGCAGAGGCTAGATTAGACGAAATTAAGAATCAAATTACTAAAAGTCAGATTACCGCTCCTTTTTCAGGATTGATAAATCGAGTAAATTTTGATGAAGGAGAAATGATTCCTGCAGGTCAGACGGTTCTTAATTTAATAAATATTGATCAGTTATATGCAGAAATAGATGTAACTGCGGCAACAGTTTCTACGATTAATAAAGGTGATACAGTTGAGGTGAGGGCTGAAACAATGCAGCATTACATTAAAGGAGAAGTTACTAATATAGCTCCTGCTGCAGACCGGGCAAGCAAAACATTTTTAGTGAAAGTTAAGATACCTAACCTGGAGCACAGGTTAAGAGCTGGAATGTTTGCAGATGTTAAAATCACTAAAGGAAAATCAGGTTCAGCTGTAGTTGTACCAATAGAGAGTATTGTTAATCTTAATAGTGATAATCCATATCTTTTTGTGGTAGAAGATGGAAAAGCCGTCAGAAAAGATTTAAAAATAGGAATTAAAACTGACAGCAGAGTTGAAATTCTGGCAGGTTTAAATGCTGATGAGGATGTTATAATTAGAGGACAAAGCAATTTAGAAGCCGGCCAGGAAGTTGAGGTGAGAAATTAATGAAGTTATCCGATTTTTCGATAAAGAGGTCAGTTACAACTGCAATGATCATTTTGATGGTGCTGCTGATTGGCTCGGTGGCACTTTCCAGATTAAGTCTTGACCTTTTCCCAGATATCACCTTTCCTGGGGCAGCAATAGTTACAACTTATGAGGGTGTTGGCTCAGAAGAAATAGAGAATTTAATTACAAAAGAGATAGAAAGCTCAGTTGCTACAGTTGAAGGAGTTAAAAGTATTACGTCAACTTCCTCAAGGGGCTCCTCAACAGTTGTTGTAGAATTTAACTGGGGTCGTGATATGGATTTTGCTGTTCAGGATTTAAGAGAACAGGTGGATTTAGTTAATAGCATGACTTTACCTGAAGATGCTGACAGCCCGATGATTTTTAAATTTGATCCTGCCATGATACCGATAATGGTCTATGGTGTTTCAGCCCAGGGTTTAGAGATTGATGAATTAAAAGAAGAGGTTGAAGATGAATTAATTCCCAGACTGGAACGTATCTCGGGAGTTGCCCAGGTAAATATGCGGGGG
>NZ_QBLR01000275.1:0-4578 GCF_003070835.1 Halanaerobium sp.
GTAGATATAGTAATCGAAGTTGCTGATGCTAGAATTCCAATCAGCAGTCAGAATCCTGATTTAAGAAAATTAATTAATGAACAGTCAAAAATAACAGTTTTAAACAAAAAGGATTTGGCTGATGCTGAGTATAATAAGCAGTGGATAAATTACTTTGACAGTAAAGCAGATGAGGAGGCAGTATTGCTTAATTCTCTAACTGGAGAAGGTGTTAGTGAGTTAAAAAGTATTTTAAATAATACCCATGACCAAATTGCAGCTAAACTTTCTAAAAAAGGTAGAAAACCCCGCCGCTTAAGGGCAATGATAATTGGAATTCCGAATGTAGGTAAATCTGCTTTAATCAACCTCCTGGCCGGCTCAAAAATTACTACTATCGGTAACAAACCGGGAGTAACCAGAGGTAGGCAGTGGGTTAATGTCAGTAAAAAGGTAAGACTGCTTGATACACCAGGAATTCTATGGCCTAAATTTTCTGATGAGGATAAGGCCTATAAGCTGGCTTTAACCGGAGCGGTAGATAATGATATTTTTGATTTTGAACTAGCAGCTTATAAGTTAATTGAATTTATAGTTAAAATAAATGGAGATCTTTTATTAGATGCTTACGGGCTTGATTATTTAGAAACACAGGCTTACGATATTCTGGCTGATATAGCTCGTAAAAGAGGCTGTTTAATGACTGGGGGTAAAGTTGACCGCAACCGTGCTGCCGGAATAGTAATTAATGATTTTAGAGACGGGAAATTGGGTAGAATCACTCTGGAAAAACCAGCAGAAGCAGCCGAACTGAAGGTGAAAACTAATAATGAAGAATGATCAAAATCTTAAAAAAAATAGTTTAAAAGAACAGGATACTTTAAAAGATTTTACTAAGACTAAGATAGCTAAACTTACAATTAAAGATGTTAAAAGATTAGCTTCTGATTTAGAAGTTGATCAAAAACTACCAGAAATAATAGAAATTTTAGAAGCTGATTCCCGCAAAGGAATTCAAAAAATTGCAGCTCAATTGGAGCGAAAGATTACTAAAAAAGAAGCAATCATTACTAAATGGGAGCAGATGAATGAAATTGAGTCAGGACTTTCTGCTCAGGGTTATCAGCTTATCGTTGGCATAGATGAGGCTGGCAGAGGTCCGCTTGCTGGTCCGGTAGTTGCTGGAGCTGTTATTTTAGATCCAGAGCAAAAAATTTATGGTCTTGATGATTCAAAAAAACTTTCCCGTCAAAAAAGAGAAGAATTATATGATGAAATTTATTCTAAGGCACACGTTGGAGTTGGCATGGCAAGCAGCAGTGAAATTGATAAATATAATATTAGAGAAGCCACTTTTGTGGCTATGAAGAGAGCAGTGAAAAATTTGCTGCCCAAATTAGACAAACATCCAGATATTTTATTAGTTGATGGAAACGCTCTGATTCCCAATTTAACGATGGAACAGCAGGCAATAATCGATGGTGATGCAGATGTTAATGCAATTGCTGCGGCATCAATAATTGCAAAAGTTAGCAGGGATAATATCATTTTTAAGTATGCAGAAAAATATCCTCAATATAACTTTAAGTCAAATAAAGGCTATGGGACAGCTGATCATATAGCAGCTCTAGAAAAATATGGGTCATCACCAATTCATCGGAAGTCTTTTGGTAGGGTACCTGATAAAGCACTTGAAAATTAAAATCATTAAAAAAGAACTAAATAAATGCGATAAATATATTATCTGTAAATAATTCATTTAAAATCTAAATAAGCTCTTGGAAAGGAGATAAGAAAATGGATACAAAAAAAATAGCCAGAGGAGCTGCTATAACAGCCTTATATGTTGTTATTACTTATTTTTTGGCACCTGTTAGTTTTGGACCAATTCAGTTTAGAGCAGCAGAAGCTTTGACAGTTTTACCAATAATTTTTCCTGAAGCTGTACCAGCTTTATTTTTAGGTGTAATGCTGGCTAATGTTATTGGTGGTCTTGGTATGGTTGATATAGTTGGGGGTAGTTTAGTTACCCTTTTAGCTGCTTATGTTACTTATAAAAATAGAGACAATATCTTTGCTTATTTAAGCCCGATTTTATTTAATGCCTTTTTAATCAGTATTTATCTCCATCTTTTATTTGATCTTCCTTACTGGTTAAATGTAATTCAAATTGGTCTAAGTGAAGCTGCTGTTGTCTTAATTTTGGGAGTTCCACTGGTTAAATATTTAAAGAAGCATTTCTGATTTTTCAGCATACCAGCGGAAATCTACCGCTTCAATTAAGTCTGATTCTTTAATCTGTTGATGATTATTTAAGTCAGCTATTGTTCTGGCAACCCTCATCAATCTGATATAACCTCTGACGCTTAATTTAAGCCTTTGATAAGCCTGGTCTAATATTTTTTGGCTTTTTTGATCAAGTTGACAATATTTTTCTATGTCTTTTAAAAGAAGTTCAGAGTTGTTGTTTAAATCTGTATTTTGATACCTTTCAGCCTGCATTTTGCGGGCTATTTCTATTTCATTAGTATAATTTTTGTCTTGGGCTGAAGGAGAAGTAGTTAATATTTCATCTTTCTCTGGTGGTAGAACTTCAATCTGTAAATCAATTCTATCTTTTAAAGGTCCTGATAATTTTTGTTGGTATCTAACAATATCTCTTTCTGAACATTTGCATTTTCGATTTTTAACTCCGGAAAAACCACAGGGACAGGGATTCATAGCTGCAATAAATTGAAAATTGGCTGGGAAGTAATAGCTGCCCTGCTGTCTTACAATTTTTATTCTCTTTTTTTCTAGAGGTTCTCTTAAATTGGCGAGCACACTGCTTTTGAATTCAGGCAGTTCATCTAAAAAGAGGACACCATTGTGGGCTAAAGATATCTCCCCTGGAACAGGTATATGACCACCACCAATTAAAGCAGCAGCTGTTATAGAGTGATGTGGTGCTACAAATGGTCGTCGTTTTTTTGTCAAGCTCAACTCGTCTAAATTATTGTTGATGCTGTAAATTGAGGCGGTTTCTAGTAATTCTTTTTTATTTAAAGGTGCTAATAACTTTACAATTGATTCTGCTAGAACTGTTTTACCACAGCCTGGTGGACCAATCAATAGTAAATTATGACCGCCAGCAGCGGCAGTGACAATAGCTTTTTTAGCATTTTTTTGACCCCGTATTTCAGAAAGATCAGTATAATCTATAACTGATTTCATTTCTGCTTTTGGCTTATTTAAAATACTTTCCTGATTATCTTCCAGGTTGTTAATGTCCCGCAAATGTTTGATTAAAGAGGAATTCAGATTCTTGACCAGAATTGATTCTTTTTGATTATTAGCTGGCAGTACAGCTTCTTTAAAATCGTTTTCTTGTGCAGCAAGCAGCATAGATAGGACACCTTTAACATGATTTACATTACCATTCAGATTTAATTCACCTGCAAAAAGTTTCTTATTTTTATTTTTGATTTTAATTTGACCTGAACATTCTAATAAAACTGCTGCTATAGCTAAATCAAAATGAGAACCATATTTATTGATATTTCCCGGAGCTAAATTAACAGTAATCTTTTTAACAGGCCACTCAAAACCGGAATTTATAATCGCTGAGCGCACTCTTTTGGCAGATTCTCTTACAGTTTTACCAGCTAAACCAACTATATTGAAACTGGGTAAGCCCCTAGAAATATCTATTTCAACTCTAACAATTTCTGACTTAACTCCGTGAATAACAGCTGAATAAAGGTATGAATACATAATTTTCTCCTTTCTCATGCCAGAAGATTAATGGAAAATTAGTTAATAATATTAATAAAATGTTTCAATTTGTCAATTTTTTTAGCAGCGGGGTCAATTTTTAGGGCAATTAAATCAAAGCGAATTGAACTTAAATGAATATTTTTTTCTGAAAAATAATAAATTGCAGCTCTTCGTATTTTGTGCAGCTGTTTATGATAAAGTGATTGGGCCAGTTCAATATAATTTTCTGAACTTCTGCTTTTAACTTCAACAAAAACTGTATAATTATTTTTAGCAGCAATGATGTCAATTTCCCCAAATTTATTTCTGTAGTTTCTCTCAACAATATAATATCCTTCTTTTTTTAAATACCTGACTGCGATTTCCTCACCTAAAATCCCAATTTTATTATGTAACGCCATTTTTAAAAACCCCCCTTTATTAGATATAATATATAATTATGTAAATATATAGAAACTCCTTTATTTTTTTATAATTTTTTTCACAAAGTTATATATTTGATCTGATCTCAAAAATTTTTAAAATAATTAGTCCTAATTTAAAGGACTTTTTAAAAATTACTAGAATAAAAGTAGTAGAAAAGAAAATAATGTTCTCTTTTTAGGTGCTTCTTTAAATGGAAGATAATAGGGAATCAGGTGAAATTCCTGAACGGGTCCGCCACTGTATATCAGTAGGCTGGTTAAACCACTCATTTAATAATAATGGGGAAGGTTAATCAGTAGAGCTGTAAAGTCAGGAGACCTGCCTAAAAGGATAACAGCCATCTTCGAGACAGGAATGGTTGTGGGCTATTTAAGTATTTATAGACACCCTCAATTTACCTGGGTGTCTTTTTCTATT
>NZ_QBLR01000276.1:0-4573 GCF_003070835.1 Halanaerobium sp.
TGGTTTTTTAGTTTTTTATCATATCTTAAAATAGTTAATTAAAAGATAAGTTATCAGTGAAGTTAATCCACATAATACACTACCCCAGATAATATCGATCACAGTAATCATCACAGGCCAATCTTTGATAGTTGCTAGATTTGTCATATCATAGGTAGCGTAAGTGATGAAGCCAAAGAAAGCACCAACACCTAAGGCATATTGCCAGCTTGATAATTCTACTGCTCTATTTATTACAAAAAAAGAGCAGGCCAGCTATATAAAAGATATAGAATACTGCAGCTGCTGTCATATTAAAATTATCTTTAAGTAAAAAGCCAAGCTGCTCTCTGTAGAGATTTTTAGCTACGGCACCTAGCCAGACAAGATCAACAGAAAAAAAGACTACAATTGCAATTAAATATGATTTTATATAAAACATCTTTATTCCTCTTTTCTATTTCTATTATTTTATATTTTCAATCATCTTCTACTTTAATATTTTCTAACTGTCTGACCCGTAAGCCTGTCATTACATCTGAACGAGTGATTATGCCTTTTAATTCATCACCTTTCATAACTAAAAGTCTTCCAATATCTTTTTGAAAAAGTAATTTAAATGCCTCAAATAATTCATCTTCTTCTTTAACACAGTGTAAATCTTTATTCATTATACTTTGAACTGGAGTATTGCGATATTCATCCTGAGGAATCTTTTTTGCATCTTCCATTGTCACTATCCCAACCACTTTTTCATCTCTTAAAACAGGAAAACCAGAATGTTTGTCAGCAAGCATTTTTTCGATTAAGCGGTGAATACTCATGTTTACCGGAACTGTTTTTACATCTGTTGTCATTAAATCTTTTACTTTTAAATTAGAGAGAGCAAATTTAATATTACTGAATTGATGTTCCTGTGATGCTCCAATATAAATGAAAAAAGCAATAAAAACTAAGAGAAAGTTCCCGCTCATAAAACCAAAAATACCAAAAACCAAGGCAAATGCTTTCCCAACTCTAGATGCGATTTCAGTTGCCCTTCTAAATGATGTTTTTTGAGCAATTACTGCCCTTAACATCCGACCACCATCCGATGGAAAAGCAGGTATCAAGTTAAAAATAGCAAGGAATATATTTAACTGACCTGTATATAAAATGATTAAACGCAGATCTTCAAATATAAATGTTGGAGCAAAACGAGCTGCAGCCACACATAGAAAACCAATAAAAAGACTAGTTAAAGGACCACTGGCTGCAATTTTTACCTCATTTTTAGGATCTTTAGAAATTTCTTCAATATTTGCCAGTCCTCCAAAAAGCATTAAAGTAATATCTGTTGTTTTAACATCTTTAGTCCTGGCTACAAGTGAATGTGCCAGTTCATGAATTAAAATACTGATAAAAAGCATCACTGCCATGATAAAGCCTAATAAATAAGGGTTTAAAATCAGCTCTCTCCTGGCAATGTCCGTGTTTTCGGTTAGATAAATAATATTACTGCCAAAGGCCCAGGCAAAAAACGGCAAAACCAACAGCAAACTAAAATGAATTTTTACAGGTATTCCAAATAAATGACCAACTGTAAAAGAATTTTTCATTTTTATCACCCCAATCCAGAAATGATGAACATTAATAAAGTCTTTTTTGATCCATTAAATAATCAAAGTCTGCTTTTAAAACTCTCATCACATTTTCAGAAAGCTCTATCTTATTATCAATGATAAATTGCTCAAATTTAACATCAATTTCTGAATCAGCTTGAGCTGCTTGATTTAAATAGCCTCTTATTTTGATAATGGAAAAATTATCAATCTTATTTTTTTCTTTAATCAACTCTAGCCTTTTTAAAATTAATTTTTGTATGCTTTTTAAAGAAGCTGCTTTGTTTTTATAAGGTAAAAGGGCTGCCTCTGAATAAACTCCTTGAGATAAACTATGGTAATCATTTGCTGTTAAATGAGCTGCTGCAAATAAAGAAGCTCCATTTGGATTTATTCTATTGACTTCTTCTACCTGATCTATTAATTGATCGGGGGTTAATTTAAAAACTGAGATACCAGGATAGAGTGGATCAGTTAGCACATTTCGATCTTCTTTAATCCAGCGTCTTAATTCCGAAAAGAGGTTTTCTGTATAGGTCATTGGAACTACAAAATCTACAAAATCTTTTTCAAGCCAGAGCGACCAATCCTGTAACGCCCGATAGCGAGCTTCCTCTCTTCCTGGGATCACATCAGCTGATATCAATAACTTGGGATCAACATTTTTTAGCTTTTTAGAAACTTCTTTTACCATTTCAGTAACTAAATTTTCTCTATATTTATTCCAGAGAGAAAAATCTGAACTGGAGCTTTTTATTTGAAAGGGATCCATTCCATATTTTTCTTTAAATCCTTCTACTGTACTTTTATCATAACCAAAACTACCTCTATATTCTTCTGGAAAACGAATATAATCTAGATTAATTCCCTGGATATCATAATTTTTAACTAAATATAGGTATCTCTGCTGCAGAAAATCTTTTACATCCTCTCTGGCAGGTGAAAGCCAGGTTGAATCATGATAGCTGACAATATTACCTTCTTTGTCTTGATTAGCCCATTCTGGATTTTCAGTTAAAATTTTGCCCGGACTGCCGCTTGTATTCTCATTAAAAACCCAGACCCAGGGATGGATTTCTATCTTTCTTTTTTTTGCTTCTTCAATTAAAATTTCTAAAGGATCTTCTTCCCAACTGCTGAATTGGGAATCTTGTTCAAATAATTTATTATCAGGAATAACTGCTTTTCCCTTATAAAATGTTTCAGGAAATATCACATTAAAATTTGCTTTTTGAGCCCTATCTAATAATTTTTGAACTCCAGCTCTACCATTTAATCTGGCAAAAGTTCCATTGTCCAGCCAGAAGGCTCTAAGCTGTACTGGTTTTGATTCTATAATTTTCATTCGTATTTCGTCGGATTTATTGGTTATAATATATTCTAATTCCTGGACTTGACGATCTCTTTGCTGCTGATATGCCTGAATAAGTTCCTGGTATAGACTATCTAGTTCTTTTAAATTAGATTCAACTGTTTGCTTATCTATAATCCTAAAGTCAGATTCAGCTTCTTTTAAATTTTTATCCAAATTATTTAAAGCACGTTCTGCATCTCTTAGTTTTAATAGTGATTTGCGGTATTCTACTGGCTCAAAATAAGCAGCAGCACTGAGTGAATAAATAAATAACACTACAATAACAGTTAAAGTTATTACTTTTATTTTCCTATTCATTATTATTCTCCTCATTTAAGATCTGATTCCATTCTTTTTCCATATTAGTTAAGGCTTCTTCAGCAGTAATTTTGTTAGCAAATGCCTTAGCAAACTCCTCATCTAATACTTTGATTAGTTTATCTGCTTTAGGGTGGATTAAAGTTAGATCTTTACTTTTGGAAAGTTGTTCCCGCAGAATTTTTTTGGCCTCTTTTTTCAAAGATGTTTTAGAATCAAAGGTTGTTATAATCTCTTCTTTTTCTATATCTTCTGCTTCCCGATTATCTAGAGCTGAAGATAAGACTGAAGTTCTCTGACTAAATTCTCGCTGTGATGCCGGTGAAGTTATCAGTGCGGCAAACTCTGCTGCTTCTTTTTTATGATCCGCTCCTTTTGGAATAACTAAATTCATTAACGGGGAATTAACTATACCATCTTTAGCTGTTGGAATAACCGCCAAAGCTGTTTGTTCCCTCAAATAATCTGACTCGTTTTCAATTTCATCTAAAAATTGTGGTGCAGCAAATAAGATGGCTAGGTCATTTTTTTTATAGCGTTCTAAGGCGACATTGAAACCAGAGTTAAGAGTATCTTTTGGAATTACACCGGCTTCAGCTAATTTTTGGTATCTAATGATTATTTCTTCAGCAGCTTTAGTATTAAATGCTGCTTTTTCTCTTTTATTTTCATTTTCAAACAAATTTATCCCAGCTTCAATGAACTCATGGTGAATTTTAATCTGCGGCATCAAAGCATAAACATCAGTTTCTTTTGTTATCTCTTCTGCAGCTGCAAACAACTGCTCCCGGTTATTAATAACTTTTGTTGGATCTAAACCGGCAATTTTAAATATTTCTTGATTATAAACCATTAATTTGGAACTAACATACCAGGGAAAAGCGTAATATTCACCCTGATAAAATCCATTTTCCCAAAGTAATGGATAATAATTTTGACTGTATTCCTGTTTAAGCTCAGAAATTGGATATAATAAATCTTCCTGCAGAAGTGAGGCCATTAATTGTGGTGAAAGATTGACTACTTCTGGTGCAGTTCCTTCTGCAATTCGATAACGAAGCTTTTGATTAATTGAAGAAAAATTTATATCTTCCCAGATTATTTTAAAATCAGGATTTGCACTTTCAAATTCATCAATCTTTTCTAAAAAATAATCATCATGGTGAGGCCTCAAACTTATAGTCCAAAATTCTATTTCTTTTTCTGCCTGAACTGCTGTAGAAAATAGCAGGTAAGGCTAAAAAAGCTGAAACTGAAAAAAAACTACAGTCAAAATTATTATCCATTACTTTGGGAAAATGGATTTTATCAGGGTGAATAT
>NZ_QBLR01000277.1:0-4564 GCF_003070835.1 Halanaerobium sp.
AAACCCGACCACAAACTAAAACTAAAGGATTTTCAATTTGAATAATTTGATAAGCTCGTTTGTAATCACCCTGTCTGATAGCATCTATATATAGAGGTACATCTACATTTGCTGGACAAGCATTCTGACAGGGAGAAGTAAATAAGGAAGCACAAACTGAAGAATCACAATGTTTGTTTTCAATATGATCCAGATATTCGTCTTTAAAATATCTTATGGTACTTAAAACTGGGTTAGGAGCAGACTGACCTAAACCACAGAAAGAAGAGTCTTTGACTACTTCTCCCATTTCTATAAGTAAATCTAAATCCTGCTTTTCACCACGGCCTTCACTGATTTTTTCTAGAACTTCAAGCATTCTTGTTGTCCCAATTCTACAGGATGTACACTGACCACATGATTCGTCTTTACAGAAATCAATAAAATATTTTGCTAAATCAACCATACAGGTCTGAGTGTCCATTACTATTAAACCTCCAGATCCCATTATTGTTCCTAACTCTTTAAGTGAATCGTAATCAATTGGAACATTCAAATGTTCTATTGGAATACATCCACCAGAAGGTCCACCTGTTTGGGCTGCTTTGAATTCTGCATCATTCTCAAGTCCACCACAAATATCAAATATTATTTCACCTGGAGTAGTTCCCATTGGAACTTCTACCAAACCATTCTTTTTTATTTTTCCAGCTAGAGCAAAAACTTTAGTACCTGGGCTTGCTTCTGTTCCAATTTTTTTAAACCATTCACTGCCTTTACGTATTATTTCAGGAACATTAGCTAAAGTCTCAACATTGTTAATAACTGTTGCTTTTTCAAATAAACCCGATTCACTTGGGAATGGTGGTTTAGAACGCGGTTCTCCTCTTTTTCCTTCAATAGAGGCAATCAGTGCAGTTTCTTCTCCACAAACAAAGGCACCTGCCCCTAATCTAATATTAACTCTAAAATCAAAGCCACTATCTAAAATATTTTCTCCAAGTAACCCCATTCCTTCTGCTGATTTAATTGCTTTTTTTAATCTTTTAATTGCCAATGGATATTCTGCCCGACAATAAATATATCCTCTCGAAGCTCCAATGGCATAAGCTGCTAATGCCATTCCCTCCAAAAGTCTGTGGGGATCACCTTCTAAGATACTTCTATCCATAAAAGCACCTGGATCACCTTCATCAGCATTACAAATCAAATATTTTTCCTGAGTACTATTGTTAGCTGCAAGTTCCCATTTTAATCCAGTTGAAAAACCTGCACCACCTCTACCTCTCAATTTTGCATTCTTAATAATTTCTATTACTTCATTTGGACTAAAACTTTTTAAAGCTTTAGCAAGTCCAAGATAACCATGATTTGCAATTGCCTCTTCAATATTTTCTGGATTAATATTTCCACAATTTTTGAGTACAATTCTTTTTTGTTTGCTAAAAAAATCACTATTTTGATCAATTAGCCAACGATTTATGATATTTCTTTCCCCTAAATGTGTTTTTAAAATTTCTCTAGTTTTTTCTGGGTTTAAATTACCATATATATATCGCTCATTATTAGTTCGAATTTCCATAATTGGCTCTTCAGCACAAATACCCAAACAACCAGTTATAGAAATTTCTATATCTTTTAAATTTAATTTTTTTATTTCTTTTTGTGCTGTTTTAAGTATTTCCTCTGCCCCAGCTGCAATTCCACAGGTACCCATACCAATAATTATTCTATCTTTTTTTATACCAGAATATTTATCAAATAAGCCCTTTTGGATTTCTTCTAATTCTTCTATTTTAAGCATTTCCTTCCTCCTTTATTTTACCATTTAAATAATTTTCAATAATTTTTACTGCTTTTTCTGGGTTAAGTAATCCATATGCTTTACCATTTACAGTCATTACTGGAGAAAGCCCACAAGCACCTAAACATCGGACAACATTTAATGACACTTTACCATCTTCTGTTGTCTGACCTGATTTAATCCCATATTTGTCTTCAATTTTTTTAATAATATCTTGAGAACCTTTAACATAACAGGCAGTACCTTTACAAAGAGAAACTTGAAACTCACCTTTAGAATATTCTGAAAAATGATTATAAAATGAGACTACACTATTTACCCGTCCAGGTGCCAAATTTAAATGATCAGCAATGATTTTTTGAGCTTCTTTTGGTAAATAACCTATTAACTCTTGAGCTTCATGCAAAACCTCAATTAATTCATAATTATGACCCGAATATTTTTTTAATTTATTTTTTAGTTCGGCTTCATATTCATGTGATTCTTTTAAATTTAAAGACATAATACTCCTCCTTTGTGAATTATGTAACTTTTATTTGTATAAAAATATCTTTTTATGTCGATTTAAATATATTTATGTCTAAATATATTTTAACATATTATTTTGAATTTTAAAAATATTATTTTGGAAATAAATCAAGAAATTATGTCAATAATATTAATATCTATTCAATATTTATTTTTCTGCTTCATATTTTATCACTTCCACATTTTCAATTGTAACTAGTCCCTCTTTGACCATTTCTTTAACTTTGGGTAATATATTCTCTATCTTTTCTTCTGTATCAATTGTTTCAATTACGAGCGGCAAATCTTCTGAAAGCTGTAAAATATGAGAAGATTTAATACGACTATTTAAACCAAAACCTTCAATACCTCTAAAAACTGTTGCTCCAGCCATATCATTTTCTTTGAACATTTTGATCAATTCATGATATAGAGGTTTTTTAGCCCACTTGTCAGTTTCGCCAATATAAATACGAAGAATTTTTCCCTTACCGTTTATCTGCATCATTATCCCCTTTCTTTATAAATGAATTTTAAAGCTAAATAAGTTTAGCCAGTTTAATTCCTAAAAATACTAAAATAAGACCCAAAAATAAATTTGAGAAGATATTAACTAAAGCAAAAAAATACCTTTCATCTTCAAACAACATTATAGTTTCAAAACCAAAAGTAGAAAAGGTGGTTAAAGCACCTAAAAAACCAGTTGTTATAGCTGTCCTGTATAGAGGATTCAATGTGCTTTTATCTAAAAAATATGTAATCAAAAACCCGAGCAAAAATGAACCTACTAAATTAACGGCTAAAGTACCATATGGAAAAATACTGCTATATTTGTTTGCAATCCATTTTGAGATACTGTATCTTCCTATAGCACCAAAAAAACCTCCTAAACCAATATAAAGGATATTAAACAAAACTTATCACCCTATTCTTATATTTTTTTAAAAATTTAAATTTTAGTTTTTAATAACCTTACAAATAAAAAAGCTCCTATCTTAATAGAGTTATCCCTATAAGATAGGAGCCATCATCTGTTAAATCAACAGTAATTAAAGGGGAGCTCCATCCCCTTAGTCCATTTTATTTATAAAAACTTTATGTAATTCAATATTTAAATTAAAACCAAGTTCTCTTAAACTGTGATCAAAGGCTTTTAAAGTTCTATATAACTTCTCTTCATAACAATTTTCTCCCATATGTCCAATCCGGATCAATTTATCTTCAAACTCTCCTAATGAACCTGCAATCATAACATTATGACTTTCTGTCATCAGCTGATTTAGCTCCTGATAATTTATTGAATCAGGAATTTCTATAGCTGTAACTGTATCAGAATGACCATTTTCAGCAAATAAATTAAGATTTGATTCAGCAATAGCTTTTCTAACTGCCTCTGCAATTTTATTGTGTCTTGCAAAAATTTCTTGATCCTCTAACCATTTATCTAAGGCTGCATTCAAAGCATAAATATCACTTATTGCCTGAGTATAAGGAAAATATTTTTCTTCATACCAGTTCTGCCAGAGCTGCAAATTGGTATAATAACCTCTAACTGGAGTTTCTCTATTATTTACTGCATCCCAGGCAGCATCACTAACACTCATAAAAGTGAGCCCCGGAGGCACTGATAGGCACTTTTGCGAACCTCCCAAAATAATGTCAATTCCCCATTCATCAACTTCAATTGGAACTCCACCAATCGCAGAAACTGAATCAACAATAGATAAAATATTATGTTCATTTAATAATTTAGTAATTTCACCAATATTATTTATAATTCCAGTAGGAGTTTCACAGTGAACAAAGGTTGCAAATTTAAAATCATTTTCAGCCGCCAACTTTTCAGCCAATTCATTGGTATCAATTTCTTCATTATATGGAAATTCCCATTTAGTAACCTCAGCTCCATATAAATCAGCAAAATCTGCAAATCCTCTACCAAAGATTCCATTATCTAAAACTAAAACCTTATCTCCCGGTTCAATTAAGGAAGCACAGGCAGATTCAAGTCCTAAAATTCCCTCCCCACTCATAATAATCACATCATTTTTGGTTTTTATTACCTGCTGTAATTTAGAACTAACATCAAGGTAAAAATCAAAAAAATCAGGATCAAGATCGGGATTGGTAATTTTTTGACTCATTGCGCGCCTAACTTCTTCACTGACCTCAGTAGGACCGGGTGTCATAATTAATAAATCACTCACAAAAATCACTCCCACAATTTTACGGTCTAATATAGATTTTATAACTTTTTATGGGAGATTGTCAAGC
>NZ_QBLR01000278.1:0-4545 GCF_003070835.1 Halanaerobium sp.
CTTGATCAACTATTAACCGAGTGCGATAAAAACCATCAGATAATGCAGTATTCCACCAGCTAAAATAAAGAAGTGGAATATCTCATGAAAACCAAAACTTGGTGAGATATCTGGTTTTTTAATTATATAAAATACTGCTCCAGCTGTAAATGATAGACCCCCGGCAAACATTAAAATTAAATTGGATGTGGGCATTGTCATAAATAACTGATGAAAAGCAAAAATTCCAACCCAACCCATTAATAGATAAATTATAGTATATAAAATCCTGGGGGTTTTAAAATACATAAATTTCAGGAAAAAGCCGCCTAAAACAAGACCCCACTGAATTCCGATAATTGTCCACTTTAACCAGCCTTCTAAATAAAGATAGGCAACAGGTGTATAAGAACCTGCAATCATCACAAATATTGCAAAGTGATCTAATTTACGCCAGATTGATTTTTCATTATCTTCTTTTTTAAAAGCATGATACAAAGAACTTGACAAAAATAAAAATGCTACTGAAACACCATATACTGCAGCTACAACTATTTTACCTGGACTTTCCAGTGCGCGAAAAATTAAAAGACCTAAGCCGATTAGAGCCAGTATGAATCCAACAAAATGAGAATAAAATGATACCCTTTCTTCTTTTCTCATTTTTAAAACCTCCATTCTCTCTACTTTCAATGATTATTTCATTATAAAATTATTATTTCAGCTAAGTCTTTTACAATTTAGCTTATCTATTTACATTATAACATTTATCAGCTCACAAAAAAACAAAAAGTCCAGATTAAATTATCTGGACTCAATAATTATTTCTTAATCTTGAACCTTTAATAGCAAGTGCCTTTCGATACTTTGCCACAGTTCGTCTTGAAATATCAAGTTCATATTCATTTTTGAAAATATCAACGATCTTAGTATCACTTAAAGGCTTACTTTTATCTTCATTTTTTATTAATTCAATGATTAGGGCTTTGATACTGACAGAAGAAAGATTATCAATACCGCTATTAAAAAACATTTTAAAAGGAACAGTGCCATGAGGAGTTTGAATATATTTATTAGTTGTAGCTCTACTAACTGTAGATTCGTGCATTTCTATATCCTCTGCTATCTCCCGCATTGTCATTGTATATAAATGCTTAAAACCATATTCAAAAAAGTCATACTGCTTATCCAGCACAGCCTTTAAAATTTTGATTATGGTGTTTTTTCGCTGTTCAATGCTTTTAATTAACCAGAGAGCTGCTTTATATTTTTTCTTTAAATACTCTTCTACCTCAGAATCACTGTTATTTTTTAAAAGTTTAAGATAATAAGAGCTAATTTGTAGATTGAAATTATTACTTTCATTAGAGATTATTTCATATCCGTTTTCATTTCTTTTGACAGTTAAATCTGCTTCAACATACTCTGCACATGGATTAACTGAATTTAAGGCTTCTTTTAAATCTAAACTTTGTATTTTTTTATATATTTTTTTAATTTCTTCAATCTTTTTTTCTGATTTTGAATCAAAAAATATTTGAGCAACTTCTTTAAATTCTAGACTTAGTTCTCCTTTATGATTTAAATTACCTACAATAAACTTACCTAACTCTAATTGATTATCACTTAAAACTTCAAAAAGTTGATTTTCTAAACTCTCACAAAATTTTGGGTTATAAGCAATAAAATTTTCATAATTGTAGGATTCATTTTTTATCCCACTATAAGTAGAGTTATTGTAAAAATTATCAATTTTATTTTCTAGTATTTCCAACAATGGATTTTCTTTTGCCTGTTCATTAATAAATTCTGTTAATTCTATACTATTATATTGAAGAATTTTTACTGCCATTTGTAATTGAGGAGTCATCACTAATTCCTGTTTTGCTTTTAAATCCAGATTAATATCTACCTGCATAAGTAAACTCCTTGCAAATTTAATTTTTTGAATTTTGAAAACAAAAATTTAAAATTTTTGAGCTGTCTGACTGTTAATCAGCAGCTCTAAAATATTTATCAGCTTAGAAATATCAATTAAATTATTCAGCTAACTCAAGAGCTATTTCCATCATATCAGTAAATGTTTTTTCTCTTTCTTCAGATGTAGTTTCTTCTCCAGTTACTAAAGAATCACTTACAGTTAAAATGCTTAAAGCATCTACACCATACTTAGCTGCCAGAGTAAATAACTCAGCTGATTCCATTTCTACACCTAAAACACCATATTCTTTCCACTTTTTCCAGGCTTCTTTGTCATCATTATAAAAGGCATCTGAGCTTAAAATTGTACCAACTTTTACCTCGGTATCTTTTTCTTCTGCTACCTGATAGGCCTTTGATAAAAGCTTAAAACTTGCTGCTGCAGCAAAATCTTTGCCATCAAAACGCATTTTATTCAAATTAGAATTACTGCAGGCCGCTTTAGCAAGTATTACATCTCTTACTTGAGCTGCCTCATTAAAGGAACCACAGGATCCAACCCTAATTAGATTTTTAACTCCATAATCTCTAATTAATTCATTAACATAAATTGAAAGAGAAGGCATTCCCATACCTGTTCCCTGAGTTGAAACGCTTTTTCCTTTATAGGTTCCTGTAAATCCATACATTCCTCTTACATCATTATATTGGGTTACATCTTCTAAATAATTTTCTGCAATAAATTTAGCTCTTAACGGATCACCCGGCAGCAGAATTGTTTCTGCGATTTCTCCCTTTTTTGCACCAATGTGTACACTCATAAATATGACCTCCTATATATTTTCCCATATTTTCAGTTCTAATTCTTATTATAATATATTTTAAGAAAAATGACAAAAAACCTGTCCCAAATACGAAAAACCACCCGGGAAGGGTGGTTTAATTATTATTTATTTAAGGGTTATATAATTATTTGCTTATTAGTTTAAGTTTTAATTATTATTTTAGCCTAACTGGCTTTTTAAAATTCTTAGTAATTGCCTAAGTTTTTAAAAGCATTTAGCTTTGCTTGATTATCTTTAGATTCAAGCTTAGCCTCTTTCATGAATTTGTACATGCTATTAAACATATGCAATCATCCTTTCTTATAAAGTTATTTTAATTATAATGTGATTGACTTATATTTTTAAAATATAATTGTCTTTTAGATAAAACAGTTTTTAGTACTGATTTAAGTTAGCACAAGAATCATGTCTGAGCTGCTTCTCTTTAACTGAGCGAACATTGCTCTCGATTCTTCTACCCTCACTATTAGTTGCTTTAATGAATGTGAATAAAGAATTCAACATTATCAAATCACCCTTTCTTATAGTCTTATTATTGTTAATTAATTATAAGTGATTTACTTATATTTCTCTTATATTAATTTCATTATACACTTTTTAAATTACTTGTCAAGTGTTTTGTTAAAGTCTAAATTTACAGACTTTTTATTAAATTTTACCAGAGGTGATGTACACTATCTCTGATATATTCATCATAAATTTCGTCAACTCTTTCCATTACCTCATCAGAAAGATTATCTGCTTCAGAGGCAGCTGCATTATCTTTTACCTGCCATGGTTTTTTACCACCAGGAATTACACAGCTAACGGCATCGTGCATTAAAATCCACTTGAGAGCAAACTGGGCCATAGTTAAACCTGCCGGTTTGATTTTTTCTAATTCATCAACAGCCTTTAAGCCAAGCTCATAATCTACACCAGAAAAAGTTTCACCTTTATCAAATGCTTCACCATCACGGTTAAAATTGCGGTGATCATTTTCAGCAAAGGTTGAATCCTTAGAGAATTTACCTGTTAAGAGTCCACTTGCCAGAGGAACTCTACAAATAACTCCTACATCTTTTTCTTTAGCCTTTGCTAAAAATTCATCAGCAGGTTTGTGTCTGAACATATTGAAGATAATCTGTACAGTGGCTACATTTTCATATTCAAGGGCTTTCATAGCCTCTTCTACCTTTTCTACACTTACACCATAGTTTTTAATTTTACCCGCCTCGACCATCTCTTCTAAAATCTCAAATACCTCTTCCTGATCATAAACTTCAGTTGGCGGACAGTGCAGCTGCAGCAGATCAATAGTATCTACATCTAAATTTTTAAGGCTGCGGTCCACAAATTTGTTTAAATTTTCCTTATTATAGCCTTCTGCACTATGAGGATTAAGTCTTCTCCCAGCCTTAGTAGCTATATGTATCTCCTCATCAGTTTCTTTTCTCAATTTAGCCATCAGGCGCTCACTGCGACCATCTCCATAAACATCAGCAGTATCAAAAAAGTTAATTCCCTGATCTACAGCCTCTCTTAAAGCTGCCATTGACTGTTCATCTTCTACGTCTCCCCAGGTTCCGCCAATTGCCCAGCCACCAAAAGAAACTTCTGATACTTCATAACCTGTTTTTCCTAATTTTCTATAATTCATAACTTCTACCTCCTTGAATTTTGAGAATATAATTAATTAATAAAACAAAGTTTATTTAAGTTCTAAATTATCTAAATATATTATATCACTTCTTTAGATATATTTAAAGATTATGATATTTAATAAAAAAAGAACACCCCTTTATAATAAGAAGTGTTCTTT
>NZ_QBLR01000279.1:0-4521 GCF_003070835.1 Halanaerobium sp.
TCATTTTGTAATATTCTTAAATTAAGTTCCAAGGGGCCTCACTCCTTTCTTTGATTTTTTGTCCTTGTGAGGCTCCTTCTTTATTTGTTTTAAAATTCCTGCCTATTTACATAAATCAATTCTTAAATCCCACTTTTATTTTACACTAACAAGTAGATAGCAATCAATATTTTCAGATGTAAATTTATTTTAAATTTCCTATTTCAATTGAAAGTTTCTGGCTGGCCTGTTAAACTATAAGCAAAGTTAAAATTAAATTCAAAAAAGCCGGGGTGAATACCGTGCAAAATATACAAAGTCTATTTAAAAAGTATAAAAATGATATGATAAGTGGATTAACAACAGCCACCATTGCTCTGCCGCAAAATATGGCCTATGCTTTAATCCTGGGCATAAATCCAATTTATGGAATCTATGCTTCCATTTTTTCAATGCTCACCGCCTCTATTTTTAATCTCTCATCATATGTGATTGTCGGTCCAACAAATATGATGGCCGTTGCCCTGTTTAGTAGTTTAAGTAATTTTCAGGGTGAAAATTATCTGGAGATTATATTTTTAACTACATTTTTAATCGGACTCTTTCAGTTTTTACTGGTCAGTTTTAATCTAAGTGAATTAATCAAATATGTATCCCATCCAGTAGTTGTTGCCCTTTCACATGGAGCTGCAGTATTAATTCTTTTTTCTCAGATCGAAAATTTCACCGGGGTCAGCGTTTCAGGCTCCAATGTCATCACCAAAGGCTGGCAGTTTATTAAAAATTTTGAGCAGATTAATTATATCAACCTTGGGGTTGGACTTTTAACTCTAATTTTAATCTACCTAATCCCACGCCTCAAACAAGAACTTCCTGAATATCTGCTGACAGTTACTATTATGACAATCTTTACGGCAGCAAGCGGGCTGAACAGCTCAATTTCTTTAGTTGGCGAAATTCCAAAAAGAATTATTGATTTTAATTTAATAAACTTTGACTGGCATCTAGTCGGCCAGCTTTACAGCAAGGCTTTTTCTATAGCTCTTTTAGGACTGATCCAGACAATGGCGGTCCTGCAGGCAATTTCTTTAAAAACTGATGAGGAACCTGATTTTGACCGAGAATTTAGAAGCCAGGGAATCAGCAATATGGTTATTTCTTTTTTTAGTGCCTTTGCGATTTCAGCTTCTTTTTCCAATACCTTTGCCAACTTAAGTGCTGGCGCCAGACACAGAATCTCTCAGTTTTTCTGTGCCCTTTCGATTATAATTTTCATTTTGTTTTTTAGACCACTTTTAGCCTACATTCCGGTTGCTGTGCTGGCAGGTCTGGTTATAGCTGCTGCATTAGGAATTGCGGATTTTAAAGAAGTTATTAAAAATATGAAAACCACCAGAGGAGATGCTTTAATTTTCTGGTCAACTTTTACCGCCACAATTGTGCTGCCCAACCTTGACCAGGCAATCTATTTTGGAGTTATGGTTTCGCTGGTTGTTGTTCTACAGATTTCTAAAAAAGCAGATATCGAAATGCTCTACTATGATAAAAAAGAAGGAGACAAGGGATATCACCTCCACCATGCTCATCACGAAGATGCAGATCAATCTGAGATTTCAGCGAAACAGGCAAGAGTAGTCGATCTCAAAGGAGCTGTTCATTTTAGTGCTGCTGATGATTTAAAAGAGCAGCTGGAAGATTTTTTTGCCAAAGACACAGATTTTATTATCCGTTTTCGCAATGTAAGGAGAGTTGACATCACCATCATTGGAGTTTTAGAGGAATTTATCGATCAGGTTCAGGCCAGTGGTGGTGAGGTAATGCTAACGGGGGTCAACGAAAAGATTCTTAAGATGTTTAGAAAAATTGGTCTGTCTGAAAAAGTTGGCGAAAATAATATTTATTTACCTGAGACTGAATATTTTGCAGCAACAAACAAGGCTCTGGATTTCAGCAATAATGAAAATGGAAGTTCAAAAGCTGAAGAAAAAAAGGTCGAAGCAGAAGAAGATAAAGAAAAATAAATATCTAAATTATAAAAAATTTTATCTTTTAAAATAAATCAAACTCCCGCCAGTAAAAGCAGCAGTTCTAAATGCTTCTACCTAAGCGGGAGTTTTTTGTAAAACTAAAACATAATTTGGTTTTAATATTTTCTTAGCATCATTAGCAGATTATCTTAAACTGTGACCCTTAGTCTGACTGACTTCTCGCCCCAGAGAAGCGATAATCCCTCCAATACACTGCCTGCAGTCTCCTGCCTCTTCGTTGACACAAATTTTTTCGGGATAAATCTGATATTTTTCCCGATACTTTGAATCAGTTACATTGGGCATTACTACATTGGCACCTGCCAGCAGAGCTTTCTGCCTTCCTTCGGCATCAATTGTTCCGAGAGCTGTTGTGGCCGGGATATGGGCCAGCGGCAGCAGCAGTCTGCTCAAAGCTGTAAATTTCAAGGTCATTTCCACTGTACCAGTTTTACTTTCAGCAAGCGGTGTCTGCTCGTGAGGAATGAAGGGACCGGAGCCAATCATATCAAGTTTTAAATCCTGTGAGAGCAGCAGATCTTCAGCCAAAATCTCAGGAGTCTGTCCCGGAAGATCAATTATTACACCACTGCCGATCTGATAGCCGATTGTTTTTAAATATTTTAGACTTTCTATTCGATTTTGATAGCTCATCCCTGGGTGATATTTTTCATAAAGGGCCTGATCGGCTATTTCGTGTTTTAAAAGATAGCGGTCAGCACCGGCTTCCCACCAGAGTTTATAAGCCGCAAAATCTCTTTCTCCCAAACTCAAAGTGACAGCCATATCAGTAGTATTTTTAATTTCTTTAATAATTTCTGCAATTTCAGCTGCCGGATATTCATCCTCACCTGACTGCAGCACAACTGTCTGATAGCCCAGCTCAGCTGCCATCCCGGCCGTCTCAATAATTTCTTCTTTTTTTAACTGATAGCGCTCAAGCTCGTGGTTATCTTTCCGCAGTCCACAGTAATGACAGTTCTGCTTACAGTAACTTGAAAACTCAATAATCGCCCGCAGATGAACCTCATCACCACAGACTTCCTTTCTTTTCTGATCAGCCTGCTGCAGCAGATAATCAAGTTCATCAATGTCTGCAGTCAGCAGAGCTTTAATATCTTCTTTAGCTAATTCAGCCTGCTCAAATGCCTGATCGACCAGCCTTTTTATTCTAAATTGATTCACCTAAACCACCTCTTCTATATCTTTTTGATCTATATTTTTCTGTTTCTGCTGCCAGAGCTCTAGAGCCTCAGGAAAGGGTTTTAAGGCCCGATCTAAAATCCCGTGCAGCCAGGCAATTCCCATTCCATAATTAATAACTGGAATCCCGGCTTTTTCTGCCTCTTTTAATCTGGATAAAACTTCTTTCCGATTCAGCATACAGCTGCCGCAGTGCAGAATCACTTTATAATCATTGAGGTTTTCTGGGAATTCACGGCCGGAAACATGATCAAATTCAATCTCCGGGCTAATTTTTTCGTGAACCCAGTTTGGAATTTTTACTGTTCCAATATCATCCTGCTGGCGGCGGTGAGTGCAGGCTTCTGCTACCAGTACCCTGTCCCCAGCCTTAAGTTTTTCCATCATTTTAGCTCCCCGGACAAAAGTTTTAAGATCACCTTTATAGCGGGCGAAAAGCACAGAAAACCCGGTTAATAATATATCTTCAGGGACTGATTTTGAGACAGTCTCAAAAGCCTGAGAATCTGTAACTACAATTTTCGGTTTCTCTTTTAATTTATTAATTTCTGAGCTTACATCTTCCTTTTTGGTAACCAGAGCTACTGCATCATGATCCAGAATATCTCTAATTGTCTGCACCTGAGGCAGAATAAGTCTTCCCTTTGGAGCTGCACTATCGATTGGAGTTACTAAAATCACAGTATCTCCAGGATCAATTAAGTCTCCCATGATTGTACTTCGGCTTTGATCAACCGGCATTTCTGCAGCAATTTTCTCTCTAATTTGATCAATGTTGATTTCATTTTCTGCGCTTACCTTTAAAAACTCAAGCTGATAACTTTCAGCAAAATCTCTGATTTCCATTAAAGCTGCAGTTTCTTCTTCCTCTGCTTTTAGCAGCTCGCATTTATTTAAAACTGTAATAAAAGGAATTTCTCTAGCCTGAAACTCTTCGATTAGTTCCGCCTCAAAATCTCCTGCTCCCTGCACGGCTGAAATCACCAGCAGGGCCAGATCAGTTTTGCGCATAATTTCTTTGGTCTTTTTGATCCTCATCTCTCCGAGCTCACCCTGATCATCTATTCCAGCTGTATCGATCATCATAACCGGGCCAATTGGCAAAATTTCCATTGCCTTGTAGACCGGATCGGTAGTTGTCCCCGGCTGACTGGAAACAAGGGCCAGCTTCTGATTTGTAAGTTTATTAATCAAAGAAGATTTACCAACATTACGCCTGCCAAAAACTGCAATATGCGGCCGATCTCCTTTAGCTGTAGAATTCATTTTCCCACTTCCTTATATAATGTAGTTAATTGTTGTGCAATCAGTT